>JBOHXL010000169.1:0-11138 GCA_050736975.1 Chthoniobacterales bacterium
TCATCATCATCGCGCCCGTCAAGGAAGGGGTCGATCTGGCGCTCAAGTACGGACTCAACCAGCAGGTGATCGATGTCATCCAGCAGCATCACGGGACTTCGTTAGTCTTCTACTTTTACAAGCGCGCCCTGCAGCAGCTCGAGGACGCGCGCGCCGGCGGCAAGATCATGAAGATGCGCGAGGAAGATATTCCCGAGGTCTCAGAGGAAAACTTCCGCTACAGCGGGCCGAAACCGCAGACGCGCGAGAGCGCGATCATCAGCCTGGCTGACATGGTGGAAAGCGCCTCGCGCTCGCTTGAGAAACCGACCCCGCAAAAGATCGAGCAACTCGTGACTGACCTGATCGATCAACGTCTCGCTGATCATCAGCTGGATGAATGCGACCTGACCTTGCGCGACCTGAAAACGATCGCGGAGCGCTTCCGTTTCACGCTCATGAGCATGCTGCACACCCGCATCGCCTACCCGAAGGAGGGCAAAGCAACCGCTGTTCGCGACGATGGCGCCCGGCCCGATGTGATGGCGGCAACAAAACAACCGGCCTCCGCGCCTCCGGTCTCCGCTGCCTGACGAGTGGATAGCTTCGCGATCGAACGGGTGCGCGAATACGGCGCGCGGGTTGCGATCGTGCTCGGCTCAGGGCTTGGCTCGTTAGTCAAAGAACCGGCGCGCGACCGGATCATTCCTTACCGCGAGATCGGCGGCCTGCCACGCTCGATCGTCAAAGGACACAACGGGCGATTTGTATTGGATGAGATCGGCGGCACGCCCATCGTCTTCGCCCAGGGCCGGGTCCACCTTTACGAAGGTTACAGCGGCCGGGAGGTCGCGGCCGGCGTGCGCTTCCTCGCGCGGGCCGGCATCGAGCGACTCATCCTGGCGAACGCCGCCGGCTCGCTCAATCCGGGATTTGCGCCCGGATCCTGGATGATGATCACGGATCATCTGAACCTTACCGGCGCAACGCCATTGGCGGGCACAACCCAATTCGTCGACCTGACCGAGACCTATGCGCGAGCGTGGCGCGAGCGCTTCACGACAGCGGCTGAGGCGAAACGGGTGACACTCCACCAGGGGATCTACGCCGGCGTGGTTGGCCCGCAATACGAGACGCCGGCCGAAGTGACAATGCTAAGGTCGTCAGGCGCAGATGCTATTGGCATGTCGACGGTGTGCGAAGCCATCCAGGCCCGCGCCCTCGGATTGGAGGTAGCGGGGTTCTCCTGCCTGACGAATTGGGCGGCGGGGTTAAATTCGGCGCCGCTTTCGCATGCGGAGGTGTTGGAGGTGGGAGAGGCAAGCGCGGCCCAGTTCACGCGTTTGCTTGGCGGCGCGCTTTAGTCGCCCGTTTTTGGGGAACGCACGCGACCCAGACTGCCTGGAACGCGTTTCAGAGAGGCGTGTTCCATTCCTCTCGACGCTCTACCCTAATCGAGCGGAGGATGGCCGCGGGGTTCGCGGTCTTTTGTCGTCGCGCTGCTGGGTTGGGTGACGAAGGGACCCCCATCCATCGGGGCGGCCGAGGTGAAACCAACTTCGGGCATGTCGCTCGGTTTGCCTTCGAGCGGGAATTCTTTACGCAAAGGATGGTAGGGATAACCCTCCCACATCAGGATGCGACGCAAGTCGGGGTGGCCTTTGAAACGCAGGCCCATCATGTCCCAAATCTCGCGCTCGTGCCAGTTGGCGGTCGGCCAAATGTCGGAAACGGTGTCTACGGTCGGGTCATCTTCCGAGACACGCAGCTTCAGGCGCAGGTGAGTCGACTGCGTCATCGAATAGAGTTCGTAAACGACTTCGAAACGCGGTTCGCTCCCGAAGTTATCGACGCTCGTGATGTCGAGCAGGTAATCGAAAGAAAATTCTTCCTTGCAGAATTTGGCCAGCTCCCGGAGATCCTGCGCCTCGATGACGAAAGTCGTCTCACCTCGAAACTCGATCCGCTCGCGGATCTTCGGTCCAAAGAGTTTGCCAAGTGAAGTGAGAAGTTCCGGGCCAGTCATGGAAAAGGATAATGGATGGAAGCGGAAGGATGAAAGATGCCTTAAGCCAAGGCATTGATCTTCTGGACGAGACTGGGTTTTTGCGAAGTAAAGGAGCGTTCGCCGCTGATCTTTTGCTGCAACTTCATCAGGCCCTCGAGAAGCGCTTCCGGCCGCGGCGGGCAGCCGGAAATATAAACGTCGACTGGGAGCAAATGGTCGATGCCCTGGAGCACGGCGTAGGAACGATACATGCCGCCGCTCGAGGCGCAGGCGCCCATCGCGATGACCCATTTTGGTTCCGGCATTTGCTCATAGATGCGTTTCACGGCGAGAGCCATTTTGTAAGTCACCGTGCCGGCGACGATCATGACGTCGCATTGCCGGGGCGAGAAACGCATCACTTCCGCGCCGAAGCGGGCGATATCGAAACGCGCGGAAGCGGCGGCCATGAGCTCGATCGCGCAACACGCCAGACCCATCGGCATCGGCCAGAGCGAATTCTTGCGCATCCAGTTCATGGCCGCATCGAGTCGGGTAAAAATGACGTTGCCTTCGATCTTGGAATCGTAGGCGGCCGGGAGCGTTTCCCGATCTTTTGGTTCAGGCGCGTCACTCATTCAGGAAACAAGCTAAAACGCCGCTCCCGCCGCGCAAGCCGGGAGCGCGATTGCCTGGCCTAACGAATTAGCAGGCGTGCTGCAACTGGTAAGTCGAACCGCTCTTGGGATCGTTCGATGCGATCAGGGCATGCACTTTGCGGCCGAGTTCGGCCGCTTGGTAAGGTTTCGCGATCATCCCGCGAAATCCGAAGTCTTCGTAACGGCTCATGGTCGCGTCAGTCGCGTAGCCGCTGGAGACAACCGCGTTCACCATGGGATCAATCTCAAGTAGCTTTTTGAGCGCTTCCTTTCCGCCCATTCCGCCGGGCAGTGTCAAATCCAGGATCACGAGGTCGAAACGATGCCCGGTAATTAGCGCCTCGCGGTAAAGCTCGATGCCGTGCAAGGCGGTCGGCGCCGGGCAAACCTCGTAGCCGAGGCGGGTGAGCGTAAAATCAACCAGTATGCGGATCGCTTCCTCATCATCGACCACGAGAACGCGCCCCGATCCCTTCATTGGTTCATTCGTTAGTGCGACTGGTTCGGTGGCGAGCGGCTGATGGCGCGCGGCTGGCAGGTAGACGGAGAAGGTTGAGCCGCAGTGCAACTCGGATTCCACCGTGATCAGGCCATTGTGATTCTTGATCACGGAGTAAGTCGTGGCGAGGCCGAGGCCGCTTCCTTTCGCCTTGGTCGTAAAGTAGGGATCGAAGATTCGTTTCAGGTAACTTTCCGGAATGCCAGTGCCTTCGTCGCGCAGGCGAATGCGAATGTAGTCGCCGGCCGGCAAATCCAGGGTTGCGGGTTCCGGGTTCGCGGTGTGAGAGAAGTTGTCGCACTTGACGTGCAGCGTGCCACCGTTTGGCATCGCTTGATCCGCATTCACGACCAGGTTCGCAATCACCTGGCTGATCTGCCCCGGGTCAAATTCCGCCGCCCAGAGATCGGGCTCGATGGTGATCTCGGCCCGGCTGTGCGAACCGCGCAGGGAGAAGCTGACGGTTTCCTGGACGAGGTCGGCGATCGAAGCGGTCTGCTTAATCGGGGCGCCGCCGCGAGCGAAAGTGAGGAGCTGCTGTGCCAGGTCGCGCGCCCGGAGGGAGGCGTTTTTCGCGTCCTCCAGCCGGCGCGTCACATCCTCGTTAGGCGGGAGGAGCATGGAGATAAGTGAGATGTTGCCGATAATCTCGGTCAGGAGGTTGTTGAAATCATGAGCGATGCCGCCGGCGAGCAGGCCGAGCTGATCGAGCGCCTCGCCTTTCCGGCGCTCGGCCTCATCGCGTTGCCGTTCGGTGATGTCGCGAAAGACCACGACCACACCGCAGATTTGATTTTTCGCGTCCCGAACTGGCGAAGCAGCCTGTTCGACGAGACGCTCAATCCCGTTCCGCGAGGTGAGAGTGGCGCGTTCGGGCGTGCTCAGCAGGATCGCCTCCGCCTCGCTCCGGTAACCGGTGCTTCCGCTCCGTTTTTGCGCTGTCACGTCGGCGGAGATCGCGAGCACAGCCCGAAGCGGCTGCCCCACCGCCTCGCTTGCCGTCCAGCCGGTCATGGCTTCGCCGGCCGCATTGCAGATCACGACCCGACCGTTGAGATCGGTCGTGATAACGCCGTCGCCGATCGAGGCGAGCGTCACGGCGAGACTCTTCTTCTCGGCCGCGAGTTCTTCCTCAAAGCGTTTTCGCTCCGTAATGTCGCGGATCATTGCGACGGAGAGCTTTTGCTGCTCGACCGTAATCTCGGCGAGAGAAAGCTCAGCCGGGAAGGTGCCGTTGGTGTGCGTCTTGGCGAGGGCGAGGGTCGTGCCGCCGGTGCGTCGGGCAAGCTGCGACCAGTCGCAGGGAAGCGGCGCATCATCGAGTTCGCGTTCGAAATATTTTGGAATGAGCGTTGTAAAATCGACCCCGACAAATTCGTTTCCTCCGTCGCCGAACATGCGCTGCGCGGCCGGATTCATCGAGCAAACTGCGCCTGTCTCGTCAATCGTCACCATGCCGTCGAGGATGTGATCGACGACGCATCGAATTCGCGTATCGGCGCCTTCCAGTTTTTTTAACTGCCGCCGGTATAGAACGAAATTGTAGCTACCGGAAGCGATCATGAGACCAGCAGCCAGCAAGCAAAAAAGATCAACGCCGTAGAGGGTCATGATGCGCTGGCGGCTCGCGGCGCCCAGTCGGATCCGATAGACATCGTCTTGCTCCTTCTCGAACTGTTCCATCGCGCGCCGAACATTGTTCACGAGCCCGTCGTTCCGGTCGACATGCGCGCGGTCGGACAACGTTTCACCGTTGCGTTTTGCCTCGATGTCCGGGTCGGCGCCCTGCGCGATCCATACCTCGAGATCATCCCGGATGTGCTTTAGCTGCGCGACCCGCTCAGGTTCATTGGCCACAAGGACAGAAAGATAACCCTGAAAGGTGTAGAAATCCGAGACCGCCCGTTTGTAGGAGTCGATAAAAACCGGATCGCCCGTTAAAATGTAACCGCGCTTCTCCTTTTGCATGTCGTAAACCGCCCGCTCCATTCTTGGGACAAAATTGAGAATCTGAGTGGATTGAATGACCCATTCCTGTTCGCCCATGTCCTGGCTCAATTGAATCTGCTCCTCGCGCAGAATCGTCTGCAGAACTTCGTGCGCCTGGTCGATCGCCGAGGCGTTCAGGAGCGCCTTGATTTCTACCTGGTTGCTCCCGGCTTCAGCGGTTTGAGAGTTAGATAAGGAATTGTGAGAAAACCAGCTCTGAATGTTCTCCCGCATTTTTAGGACACGCTTGCGTTGGTCGGCGTTGTCTCCAACGAGCCTGCTCAACTCATCGCAATGTTTCAAAAAGGTCGCATCGAGTCGCGTCAGGCTTGCCATATATCCACCATCCCGCGCCAGAAGATGTCCGCGGTAGGCGTTCTCGATCGCGGCGACATCGTTCTCGACCACGCTGCTGAGTCGCATTACCTCGATGCGGTAAGACCGTCGATCTTCCCGCTTTTGTTTTCCGAAGGTGACCACCAAACAGGCGATGGCGAGCACCACGAAAGCCAGGACACCCGCTGTCGTGCCGGCGAGCAGTTTGAAATGGAAGTGATCCGGGTTAAGGATCCAACCAATCAGGCGACGATAAAACCCTCGCTTCCTCTCTGAGATGCCCGGGACGTCGGCGGCAGTCGGCGAAGGCATATGGCACTTCTCCACGAGCAATTCCTCTGCCATCCTCCGCGGCCGATTTCGCTTTTCCGCGTTGGAATCAAGTATTTTTCCCGAACTGCACCCGGACGAGGAGCAAACCGGCGGCGGGTGCGACCAAACGATTGGCCGGCGGCGGCGCGCCCAGAAGCCGGTTTCGCACTTCCGCGATGCTCGCCTTGCAAAGAGCGCAACGGACGGTCGCGCCTACCATCAGGCGCACCATCTTGTAGAGAAAGCCGTCGCCTTCGAACTCAATTGTCGTTAGGCCAAAGGTGCGCCGCACCCGCACCTTGCGAATCGTTCGCACCGTCGAAGTCGCAACTGCGCCGCGCCTGACTGCGAAGCCGGCAAAGTCGTGCTGGCCGAGGAATTCATTGGCGCAGGCGCGCAGGAGTGAATCGTCCAGGGGAGCGGCCACATGCCAGGCGCGACCAACCTCAAAAGGCGACAAGACCGGCGTCGTCGCGATGCGGTAGCGATAGATTTTTCCACGGGCCGAGAAGCGGGCATGAAACGTCCGCGGGACGAACCGGCAGCGCATGACGCGGATCGCAGGCGGGAGCGAGGCGTTCAAAGCGGCGCGCAAGACCGCCGGCTCCAGCCGCGTTTCGAGATCGGCATGGGCACATTGTCCGAGCGCGTGAACCCCGGCATCGGTCCGGCCTGCGCCGTGCAGGCGAATTCGCCGGCAGGTCACCTGCGCGAATGCGAGCTCGAGCCGGTCCTGGATCGTGTCGCTATTTGCCTGACTCTGCCAGCCGGAAAACCCGGAACCGTCGTAGGCGACGATCAATTTCAAGCGGCGCAAACGGCTTCTGGCCGGACTCAGTTCGTCGTCAGGCAAGGGGGTCCGGCTGCGCGCCGCCTTGATTGAACTCCAAACTGTCGAGATAGCTTTGCAGGAGAATTTGCGCCGCGACCTGATCAACATAGGCGCGTGTCTGGCGAGTCGACTTGCCTGCTTCGCGCAGCGAACGATGGGCCGCGGCCGTCGAAAGGCGCTCGTCCCAGGTGCGCACCCCGCAGGTCACTTTCCCACGCAACTTTTCCGCAAACTCGCGCGCCTTTTCCGCCGATTCGCCGGCGGTTCCGTTCATGTGCAGGGGCAGCCCGACCACGATCCGCTCGACATCCTTTTCTCGGACAAGAAGCCCGATTCGCGCCAGCGGATCGCCCGTCTTGCCAGGCGTGATGGTTTCCGCAGGATGGGCCAGCATCTGTAATTCATCGGAGAGCGCGATGCCGATGCGCGTCGTTCCATAATCGATTCCCATGATCCGTTTCATTCGTTAGGGGGATTTTTTCTCACTGCAATTCCGGCGGCAGTTTGGCGACCAGGTCTTTGATCCGTTCCGCGTCGCGCCGGTTGCAAACAAGCAGGGCATCACCCGTCCGGACCAGGATGAGATTGTGTACCCCGAGAAGAGCGATCTTCGCCGGCTGGTCGCTGAAGACGATGTTGTCGCTCGCATGCAACGTCGTCAGGTCGCAGTTGGAGGCGTTGTAGTGTTCGTCCTTCGCCAGATAGGCCGCCACCGCGCGCCAGCCTCCGACATCGTCCCAGTCAAAACTTGCTTCCACCATCAGCACGCGCGCCGCTTTTTCCATGATGGCGTAATCGAACGAAATCGCCGGCAGCCTGGCGAAGCGGCTGCGCAGGGCGGTTTCCCAGTTTCCCGGCGCGCGGATTTGCGAAATAAAATCCGCCAGCTCGGGCGCGTGCCGGTTGAATTCGCTCAGCACAGTCGGGACGGACCAGACAAACATCCCGGCGTTCCAGCGAAAATTTCCGCTTCGCAGAAACGTGTCCGCCAACTCGGCGTTCGGTTTCTCGCGAAAACGGAGGACGCGAAAAACATCGTTAGGCGCGCATCCTCCTGGGAGCGACGCGGGCGAGCCCTGTTCGATATAACCGAAGCCCGGACAGGCCCAGGTCGGCTTGATTCCGATCGTGACCAGCGCCCCTGTCTCCTCGGCCGCGCGCTCCGCCGTCTTCATCGTCTCCTGGAATGCCGGCCGATCTTTGATCACATGGTCCGCCGGCAACACCAGCATGGTGGCGCGATGATCCCGTATCGCCACCCAGGCTGTGGCGAGAGCGACCGCGGCGGCCGTGTCTCGCTTCGCCGGTTCTGCAACGATATTTTCCGGCGGCAGATTGGGGAGCAGGCCGCGCAGGGTCGCTTCCTGATCGACGTTGGTCAGGATTAGAATCCGCTCTCGCGGCACAAGTCCGTCGAGTCGCTCGAGCGTCTCTTCGAGCAAAGTCTTGTCTGAAACCAGCGGTAATAACTGTTTCGGCCGGGCGCGGCGGCTCAGAGGCCAGAAGCGCTCGCCACTGCCACCCGCCAAAATGAGCGCGTAGAGCAGATTCTTCATAGGGAAAAATGCAAGTGAGAGAGCGGTTCGAGGATTTTCCCGTTTCCTTTTTTGGCTATGGGAAGTATAAGGTTAGGCGATGTCAATTTCGTTATCCATTCCAAAAACGACGGAACCTCTGCCGTTAGACGGATTGTGGGCGCTCACCCGGACCGCCTTCGGTCTTGGGGTGGGGATGATGGTCGCGGAACGATTGAATCGGCCGGCCCGACAGGCAACTGCCATCGCGCTCATTTCGGTCGGCACGCTCGCGGTCATCCCGCTGCTCGTGAAGATGGCGATGGAGCGAATTAACCGGCCGGAATCCGACCGGGCCATGCGCCGCCGCCTCCGCTCGATTCGCGGGGATTCTCTCCATCCCGCCGAGCACGAAATCTATTAGCCGGGACGGTTTGCAGCCGCTTCGCCATGCGAATCGCGGGTTTTGGTGCGGAGCGCAAAATAACGAGGCGACCAATCGATTTTCTCAGAGTTGGCCGCTCCTCTCGCATGACGACATCACACTCGCGCTTCCCACAGCGAAGCGGCGACATACAGCGCACTTCGGCCCGGTTTCGTTTGCGCGATCGATCCGTTCCGGCGAACCCACTCCCAGATCACGATTCGCCTTCCTCCCCTTGATCGCCTGCCTTCGCCGAAGTAAGTCCACCCGATGACTTCCCGTGCCGATACTGCTGACCGCAACGCCCTGCTCGAGAGATGCGAAGCCATTCTGCAGGAAGAGGAAATTCTGCGCGAGGGTGGCGGCAAGGTTGGCCAGGATCGACAGCGCAAGATGGGACGGCTCCCGGCCCGTGAACGCATCGCGCATCTCCTCGATCGCGAGAGCGACTTCTTCGAGATCGGGCTCTGGGCTGCCTACAAAATGTACGAGCAGTGGGGCAGTGTGCCCGCCGCCGGGGCGGTCGCAGGTATTGGCGATGTCGCCGGCGTTCCCTGCATGATCATCGCGAACGACGCGACCGTAAAAGCCGGCGCGTTCTTTCCCCAGACGGCGAAAAAGCTCATCCACGCGCAACGCATTGCTTTCGAGTGCGCACTGCCCATCATTTACCTGGTCGATTCCTCCGGCGTTTTTCTTCCGATGCAGGACGAAATTTTCCCCGACGAAGACGATTTTGGCCGGATCTTCCGCAACAACTCCGTCATCTCCGCCGCCGGAATCCCACAGTTTGCCGCCATCATGGGCAATTGCGTTGCAGGTGGCGCCTATCTGCCGGTGCTTTGTGACAAGGTGCTCATGACCGAGGGCAGCGGCCTCTATCTTGCCGGGCCATCGCTAGTCAAAGCCGCCATCGGACAAATCGTGGACACGGAAGAACTGGGCGGCGCGCATATGCATGCGGAAATCAGTGGCACGGTCGACTTCTATGAAAAAGACGACGTCGAATGTCTCAAGCGCCTGCGCTCGTTAGTCTCGCATCTTCCCGAAGCGGAGGCCACGAAAGACGATAGCGCGGCGAAGAAAGCGAAAGCACCGGCCAAGGATCCCGATGCGGTCTACGACCTGATCAATCTCGAAGGCCAGAAGCAATACGACGCGCGCGATCTGCTCGCCTCGATCATCGACGCCGATTCACTCGACGAATACAAGGCCGACTACGGTAAGACACTCGTCACGGCCTACGCCAGAGTCGGCGGACATTCGGTTGGGCTCGTCGCCAACCAGCGCCAGCAGGTGCGCACGAAGAAGGCAGGCATCCAAATGGGAGGCGTCATCTATTCCGATAGCGCCGACAAAGCGGCGCGCTTCGTGATGGATTGCAACCAGACCGGGTTGCCGATCATCTTCTTCCAGGATGTGACTGGGTTCATGGTCGGGCGCGACGCGGAGCAAAGCGGCATCATTCGGAGCGGCGCAAAATTGGTCAGCGCGGTCAGCAATTCCATCGTGCCCAAGATCACGGTGGTGATTGGCGGTTCGTTTGGCGCGGGCAATTATGCGCTCTGCGGCAAGGCCTACGATCCGCGTTTCATCCTCGCCTGGCCCAATGCGCGTTATGCCGTGATGGGCGCGGCCCAGGCCTCCGACACGGTCTTCTCCGTTCTGAAACGATCCCGGGAACGCGGCGACCGCAAAGCGACGCCCGAGGAACTTGAAAGATTGCGCGCAAAGGTAAAGGAGACTTACGAAGAACAAACCGACATCCGTTATGGCGCCGCCCGTGGCTGGGTCGACGCCATCATCCAACCGCGCGACACCCGTGCGGTTCTCGTGCGATTGTTGGGTTATGTCAGCCGACCGGTGCCACGGGCGCGCTTCCACATGGGCGTAGTGCAGACCTGACGCGGCAAAGCCGGGATCTCTTAGGAAAGCAGATCAGATCAGACGTCAGAGGTCGGGTCTCGCATGAAAGCCGCAAATGTAGGGCGGCCATGTTGGCCGCCGTCCCCTCATCGATGAGCATTATCACACCGTTTCGAGCATTCGGAGCTTGGCGGCTTCGATGACTGCGATCACCTGTTCGCGCTTCACGTTCGGAAAGCCTTCGAGGAACTCCTCGGTCGAATCGCCCGCCTTGAGACGATCGAAAAGACTCTTCACCGCACACGAGTCCCGGAAAAAACCGGCTCGCCGCCGAGGACATTAAGATCCTGCGAGACGACCTTGCTCATGTTTCCGCACGCTAGCCAACGCCACTAGCCTGCGCAAACAATTCCCCGATCAATACCCCGCCTATCGAGAGCGGGTGAAGCGAATCATTCCGTTCATCCTTTAGCTCCGACAAAGCGGAACAGTTTCAGCACGGGCGCACCTTCCTGCCGAGTTCCGTCATTTTCGTTAGGCGGCAAAACCAGTCATCCTGCGGTGGGCAAATTCTGCACTACAAAAGACAACCAACGCGTAGCGGAATCACGTCCCTCGGTTTGATTGACTGCGGAAAGATAGGAAATCCAAACCAAAAACTAGAAAGAAAAAGGAGAAACAATGAACTCAAATCGAACAACTACAAATTCGCTATCAAAGCGGTGTTCTTTGGTGGCGGGC
>JBOHXL010000170.1:0-69573 GCA_050736975.1 Chthoniobacterales bacterium
ACATCATCATCGATCAGGGACCGCAGGCGCGCAGTCTGCAATTGCGCCTGCCGAAGTTCACGCTCATCGGTGCGACCACGCGCTCAGGGATGCTGAGCGCGCCGCTCCGTTCGCGTTTTGGGATGACGGCGCGGCTTGATTACTACAGTGCGGAGGAGATGCAGAAAATTATCCTGCGCAGCGCCGCCTTGTTGAATGTCGAGATCGATCCGGCCGGCGCGGCCGAGATCGCGACCCGTACCCGGGGAACGCCGCGGACGGCGAACAATCTGCTGCGCTGGGTGCGCGATTACGTGCAGGTGAAGGCGGAAGGCAGGATCACAGCCGAGCTGGCGGACCGCGCCCTAACGATGCTCGAGATCGATCGCGATGGGTTCGACGAGTGGGACAAGCGCATTTTGGAAACGTTGATTCACAAGTTCAATGGCGGACCGGTCGGGTTGAATTCGCTTGCGGTCGCGGTTGGGGAAGAAGCCGGCACGCTCGAGGAAGTGAACGAACCGTATCTGATCATGGAAGGCTACATCAAACGCACCGCGCAGGGCCGGGTGGCGCTGCCTAACGCCTACCGAAAACTGGGAATCAAACCGCCGGTCGGTCCGCAGAGCGAACTGTTTGGTTCGTAGGATGCGGCCGCGCCCGCAGACTCATGAACGGCCAGACCGATCTCTTCCCAAACGTCGCGCGCGTCCTCACGGTTGGGGAGTTAACCCGCTCGATTCGCAGCCTGCTCGAGGCGCAATTCGGCGCGGTCTGGGTGCAGGGAGAAATTTCCAACTACAAAAAACATCCTTCCGGCCATCAGTACTTCACCCTTAAGGATCAGCGGGCCGCGATTGCCTGCGTGATTTTTCGCAACGCGCTGCCGCCCTTTCCCGCGCCTCTGACTGATGGGATGCAGGTGCAGGTTTTCGGCAACATCACCGTCTTCGAGCCACGCGGGCAATATCAGCTCAGTGTGCAGATCCTCCAGTCGCGCGGCCTCGGCCTTTTGCAGGCGAAGTTTGAAGCGCTCAAGCGCAAGCTGGAAGCGGAAGGTCTTTTCGATGCGGCGCGTAAACGCCCGCTGCCGAAATTTCCGCGCCGCATCGGCATCGTCACTTCACCGAGCGGCGCTGCCATCCAGGACATGCTCAACATTCTGCGGCGACGCGCCCCGGGCGTGCAGGTGTTGATCAATCCGGTGCGGGTGCAGGGCGCCGGTGCTTCGCTCGAAATCGGGACCGCGATCGCGGAGCTGGGCAGGCCCAGTGAATCGTGGAAACCACTTGACGTCCTGGTCGTCACGCGCGGCGGCGGCAGCATCGAGGATTTGTGGGAATTCAACGAAGAGATTGTCGCACGGGCGATTATCCACTCCGCCATTCCGGTGGTCTCGGCCGTGGGTCACGAAGTTGATTTCACCATCGCGGATTTCGTCGCTGACCTGCGCGCGCCGACCCCGAGCGCGGCCGCGGAATTGATTGTCCCCGACGTGCGCGAACTCGAACGACGGACCCGCGAGCTGCAAGGCAGCCTGGAGAAATGCTGGCGCAGCTTCATCGCGCAGGCGCGCAGCCGGTTGAGCGCGGTTTCGGAAAAAGCATTGTTCCGTGAACTGAGCCGGCGCCTGCGCGAAGCGCAGCAGGAACTCGATTTTTCCAGGGACGCGCTCGCCCGCACGGTCGAGCGGCGCCGGGTCTCAGAGAAAAATCGCCTAACGAAGGCGGCGCTGGCCCTGAAAGCGCAGAATCCGGCGCGGGAACTGGCCGCGCGGCGCCAGCAGTTGCAGGAAATTCGACGACGCCTGAGGGATTGTTCCGGCCAGCGCCTAACAACGGCGCGTCAGCGCTGCGAGCGATCCGCCGGCATGCTTCGCCTGTTGGGTCCGGCGGGAACCTTGCAGCGCGGTTACAGCATTACCCAGGATGAAAAGGGAAATCTGCTCCGCTCCGTCGCGGTCGTCAGGCCTAAAATGCGCATCCGGACCCGGATCAGCGACGGCGAATTCGACTCCGACGTTTGTCCGCCGGCGAGGTAGCAACGCGGAACTGCTGGCGATTCGCTCTCTATTCCGGGTTAACCGCGGTATTCGTCGCGCCGAGCCAGTTCGTCGGGTCGCTCGTGTCGAAAATGCTCACCTTGCTGCCGCTGGCGCTGGTCCGCGTCGGCGTCAGGATTGTTCCGTCACAGGCGAGATTGTTCACGCTTCCATCGCAGTTTAAAACGATGGCCCGCTTCCCGGCCCAGACGCCGCCCTTTTGTGTCTTGTCGGTCGAGTACTTGGGCGGGTTCGCAGCCGGATCGACGAATCCGTCGGCCACGAGCGGGAAGGCGGAGTTGGAGGTTTCGGTCAGGTTCAAAATGTAGGAGTAGCTATTCTCACCAATCGCCAGAGTATAGGTGTAATTGCCACCCGTCGGGTTCTGATCGATCCGGTTGTCCGGGGTGCCCTTGGTGTAGCTTGAACCCTTGACCGCAAAAATCTCTTCGTTGGTCAGATAAGCGGGGAAAAGCTCCCGGAAAGCCTGGTTGGCGCTGGTGATTGCGCCGCTGTTGGAATCGTCCGGGTCGATTGTGTTGGGGAAGCTGCCGCCGTGGTCGGCCGCAAACAGCTTCAGCGTGACGCCGACCTGCCTGATGTTGGACAGATCTTTCGTCTGGTTCGCTCGCTCTGTCACGGTATTGAAAACCGGAAAAGCGATGCTCGCCAGAATGGCGATGATGGTGATGACGACGAGGAGCTCAATGAGCGTGAAGGCGGATGGGGTCTTGTTCATATGGGTACTGGTTGTTTTGGGTGTGGTGTTGGGTATCGGGGTGAAAAGTGTCGGGGCGTGGGGTAATGGAACGGACCGAGAATCAGAAAAGCGGTTAAGGCGGTCAAGCCAAAAAGAAATCTTTTTTTCGATCGGCCCAGAGGGACGGGAAGAAGGACGTTTACGCCCCTCCGTGCAGCGTTCCGCCGCGCGGCGCCTCGCGCTTGAAAGCGACGACTGCGAGCGGCGGCAGATTCGCCACGATGGAATGCATCCGTCCCTGCCACTCGACCGCCTCGGCATCGAGGCCGCCGAGATTGCCCACGTTGCTTCCGCCATAGGTCTCGCCATCGGTGTTGATGATCTCGCGATAGAAACCGTCGTTAGGCACACCCAGTCGATAGCTGTAACGCACGACCGGCGTGGCGTTGACCGCAAAGACGAGGATTTCGTCCTCCTGGGAACGGCGCAGGAACGCCACCACGCTGTTCTCGGCATCGTGGAAATCAATCCACTCGAAGCTCTCGTGCGAGTCGTCGCGGTCCCAGAGCGCCGGTTCGCTGCGATAGACGTGATTGAGATGCTGCACGAGGCGGCGCAGGCCGTCATGGCGCGGCAGGCTGGTCAGGTCCCAGTCCAGGCTGCCATCGTGATTCCACTCTCGCGATTGCCCGAACTCGCCGCCCATGAAGAGCAGCTTCTTGCCCGGATGGCCAAACATCCAGGCGTAGAACATCCGGAGATTGGCAAACTTCTGCCATTCGTCGCCTGGCATTTTGTTAATCAGCGAACCCTTGCCGTGGACCACTTCGTCATGGCTAAGGACGAGAATGAAATGTTCCTGGAAGGCATACATGATCGAGAAGGTCACGTTCCCCTGGTGGAAGCGCCGATAGATCGGATCGAGCGCCATGTAATGCAGGAAATCGTGCATCCAACCCATGTTCCATTTGAAACCGAAGCCGAGGCCGCCGAGGTAGGTCGGCCGCGAGACGCCAGGCCAGGCAGTTGATTCCTCCGCAATCGTCATCACGCCGGGGAAATTTTCGTAGCAGCGTTCGTTCATCTGTTTCAGGAAAAAGACCGCGTCGAGATTTTCCCGGCCGCCAAAGGCATTCGGAATCCACTGCCCCGGCTCGCGCGAATAATCGAGATAGAGCATCGAGGCGACCGCATCCACCCGCAGGCCGTCGATGTGATATTTGTCGAGCCAGAAAAGCGCGTTGCCAGTCAGAAAATTCCGCACCTCGTTACGCCCGAAATTGAAAATCAGCGTGCCCCAATCGCGGTGCTCGCCCTGGCGCGGATCGGCGTGCTCGTAAAGATCGGTCCCGTCAAACTCCGCCAGGGCATGCGCGTCTTTCGGAAAATGCGCCGGCACCCAATCCATGATCACGCCGATCCCGGCGCGATGACAGGCATCGACGAAGTGTCGCAGCTCGTCCGGATTCCCGAAGCGGCTGGTCGGCGCGTAATAGTTCGTCACTTGATAACCCCACGAACCCTCGAAGGGATGCTCCGCGATCGGGAGCAGCTCGAGGTGAGTGAAACCCATCTCGAGCACGTAAGGCAGCAACGTTTCCGCAAACTCCAGGTAACTGAGCGAGCGATTCCCATCCTCCACCACGCGCCGCCACGAGCCGAGGTGCACCTCGTAAATACTGACCGCGCTGCGATGCCATTGTTTCTGTGGCCGTTCCGCCATCCATTGCTGGTCGCTCCACTGGTAACGCTCGAGGTCGTAAACCATCGACGAAGTCTGCGCGCCATGCTGGCTGAAGAAGCCAAACGGATCGCTCTTCAAAAGAAGCCCGCCCGTTTGGGTCCTAATCTCGTACTTGTAATGCGCTCCTTCCTTGATCCCCGGAATGAAAATCTCCCAAACACCGCTCCCGACCAGCTTGCGCATCGGGTTGACACGGCCATCCCAGAAATTGAAATCGCCCACGACGCTGACCCGGGCGGCGTTCGGCGCCCAAACCGCGAAATAAACACCGTGCTCGCCTCCGATCTCGCGCAGATGCGCGCCAAACTTGTCGTAAAGCCGTTTGTGATTTCCTTCGCCGAAAAGGTGCAGATCCACCTCGCCCATGATCGGTCCGTAGCTGTATGGGTCGCGCAGGAGATGTTCCGATCCATCGAAAGCGAGCACTTTCACGAGGTAGGGAAAATCGCGCGACTCGTTAGGCAGAGTCGCCTGGTAAAGTCCCTCGATATGGAGCCGGTCAGCGGGGAAGACTTTGCCGTGCTCCTTCGCCGCCACGACCTGGACCTCCTTCGCTTCCGGCCGGAAAATCCGAATGACCAGATCATCGCCCACATGATGCGGGCCGAGGATGCGGAAAGGATCGGCGTGGGCGCCGTGGAGGAGCGCGGCGATCTCGCTCGGATCGATCGGGTGAATGGAAAATGAACTCATGCGTCGCTCAAAAGACTAACGGCGGAGGTCGGTATTGCAATCGCCGCGACCGTCCGGCCCGCTTGTCGCCGGCGCCGTTGTCCGCGGCCGCGAGGAACCTGACGGCCACGCGTTAGACAGTCCGCGCGCGCAGAAACAGGGTCGGAGCGAGGGTCGGAGCGTAAACGTTGATATTTTTCTGAGGCGGTTGGAAACCTCGGCAGGGCGCGCAAAGTGAGCGCGCCGGACGCCCTTTTTCGATCATTCCGACAACAGCGAATCGCTCCAATCTTTGATCGCGAACGATTTCACCAACCCTTCAAGAATGAACGGATCCTCCCTCGCAAAAGCTTCGGCGTCTGCCCGTGTCTTGAAAATCGCCATGTTGCCGCCATCAGTAAACGGTCCTATGCCCAGGACGACGCCCCGCGCGACAAATCGATCCACCACCACCTTATGGCGCGGAAAAACCGCCATGATTGCATCTCTGCTGGCCCCTGAAGACTCACCGATGACGACGACTTTCATGAGATTGTTCCGAAGTTAACGGCAGCCATTATCGCCACACTTTCTTTCATTTCAACTCCCTTGCCGGAGAGATTTCGCAGCTCTGCTTTCCACTGCCGTGTCGTACTCACGTCGCCCTCAGGGCGACGGCTACAGCCTTGCGTGGACCCGTGAGGAAGGCATGCACCGTTGTAGCCGCTTCGCTATGCGAAGCGTGGGTATGTGTGTGCCAAAGGTGATTACCGCGTCATGCTCGCGTCGCCCACAGGACGACGGCTACAGTTCATGACACGCCCTGGACTGTTGGACCAAGGCTGCGGTGATTCAAAAAAATGCCGGAAAGGTCCCGCCCGTACCAAGGCAGGATAGCCCGCGAATATCAGCATAACCAACCGCCGGGAACCTGACTTACCCCGTCATCCCGGGCGCATCGGAATGACGAACTTTTTCAACGTACGAGGGCGGAAGCGCCACTGGCGAAACGCTCGCACCGCGGCGGTGTCAAACGACCAACGGCCAGTTGTTTCCAGAATCTTGACCTCCGTCACCAGCCCGTTCGACGGGTCGATGTTGAGCTGAAAGCGGCCGTACCAGGGATAGGCGGGGTTTACGCCCAAGCCATTCGCGACGATTGGAAAATGCGGCGGGGGCGCGTAGAGGACATTCGGGTCGATCCCGCGCAAGCGAGCGGCTGTGTCGCCCCTTATCTGGAAACTAACAGGCACCTTCATCTCTTTGGAGATATGCGGCTTGATTCGCCACGTCTGCAGCGAGTCTATCGCCGTTTCGTCGAGAAGGGCGGAGCCGGTGGAGTGAAGAACCGTCACTTCGCGAACCCGGCCACTCTGAGGATCGAAGCTGACCTGATAAAGGCCCTTTCCTTGAAGGTTAGCAACTCGTGCCGCGTAGGGATACTCTGGCATCGGCGCAACCAGTATTCCTGCCTTTGCTGCCTCGGCCTGATTGGCATCGTCAGTGTCGCTCCGGCCTTTCGCCGGTAACAGCCGTGGAGAAACGGCCAGGAAAATTGTTAGAAGGAAGACTAAAGAACAGCGCACAAAGCCGCCTTACCGGGCCGCCGAGCCAGAGTCAAGGAGTTTGTGCGGCCACGATGTTAAAGCTTTTTGATTTTCCATAGTTCCTCTCCTCAGCGATATTCCCATCGATGGACAATTCGCCTAACGAAGATCCCACCGGGGCTTTGCTCAGCACCTCTAGCGCCGACGGCGGCATCAATTATCTCGGCGACCTCTGCGGTCGAATACTAACCCGCGCCGGCCTTTAGGCACCGAGAGCGCGGTTTCACCCCAGTTATGGCACAACCGTCAGCGTAAGATCGTTGCCATCGCCGCCTTCGTAGCTGGCTTGGAGGTTGTTGCCGTTCACGCTCACGATCGCGCCATCGGACAGATTGCTGAAGCTGCCGCTGATCGGAGTCGCGGCGGTGTTGCTGATGACAGTCAGGACGAGACCTTGGGTTAAAGTCCCTTGCGCCGTCCCGCTGAAAACAAAGGTGGCGCCGCTGTTGATCGTCACCCCGTTGGCAATCACCTTGTCGGTCTTCGCCTTCTCGTTCTTAGCCTTGAAGGTGTAGGTGTAGGTCGAGTCGCCATTGAGGGTCAGCTGGCTTTGCACAGTGAGAGTACGTTGTTTGTTTGTTCCAGTCGCGGGAGCAAGAAAAGCTCCCGACCCGCTGCCTGTGCCGATTGTCACGGCACCTGCAATCGTTCCGCTCCCGCCGAACGTACCCGCGGCCACCTGCACGGCTCCCGTGCCAGTCGCCGAGCCGCCCTGCGTATTCGTGAGAAGGACGCCCTCGCTGACCGTCGTGCCGCCGGTGTAGGTGCTCTGTCCGTCGAGTGCAAGCGTGCCGGATCCGACCTTAATCAGACTGCCGGCGGCCCCGCCATTGGTGCCCCCATCGTGAATCACCCCTGAAAAAGTTGTGCTCAGAGCATTACTTCCGATACTGAGATTAAAGCTGCCGAGGAAAACGTCTCCATCGCCTTCCAGAGAGCCGATCGTTATCCCCGGAGCGTAGTGGAGACTGATGTCGAGCTGCCCGTTACCGAACAATTCAACACGCGTAGCGCCGCCGCTCGAGCCATAGAAGAACCATAGATAACCGCCGGGATGTCCACTGCCCCCGCCGTTCACGATCAAGGTAGAATTGTCAGCCGTCGAATCATCAAAGAACAAGTCCCGCCACCCTGGTCGCGATCTCTAAACGCACCGTCGGCCGTAATCGTGCTGCTGGCGGCGCTCGAGTTATCATGGAATTCGGTGGAGCTGATAATGAGATACGCGCCACCGCCGCCCTTGTTGAGGATATTGGCATTACCGGCGTTCGACTGATCATAGAAATAGGTCGAACCCCCGATATCGCCTATGTTGAGCGCCGGCTGCTTGATGATGGTCGCTTCGGCCGCCGTGGAGGAATTGAAAAACTGAGTATAGCCAGCGGTAGCCTCGCCTTTCGTCCCCTCATTCGTGATCGTTGCGTGGTCGGCACTCGAAGTATCAAAAAACTGTGTATAAGACTCAAGAGGCCCGAAATCAGTCACCGCACCCTTGTTATCAAAATAGGTCTGCGCCCCAGCCTTGGCCGAACCGACGAAGTCGATATGAGTAAGTTCGTAATCAGGGACAAAGCTCTGCGGAAGACTTGAGTTATTCGTGATCCCTGCATCACCGATCGTCAGGGAGTTGGCGAAGCCCGAGACGCTGATGAAATAGCCCGGCGCACCGGCCGCAAAGACAACCCCACTTAGCTGTCCGCTGGCGAGCAGGTGAACTACGGAGCGATCGGTGACGGCGAAGGTCGCGATGTCGTCAGGGCCATTGGGGACGGTGTTTGGCATCCAGTTGGTGGCAGTCAACCAGTCGTTAGTCGCCGGACTGGCACTCCAGGTAGCGCTTCCCGCCCGCAGAGAAGTTTGGGACAGAAGCACCCCGATCAGAATGAAGAAGCGCAGAGCAAGAGGAATATTTTTCATATTGGTGAATGCAATGGAGTTTCCAGCGCGAATCAAATCAAGGTACCACCGTGAGCGTGAGATCATTGCCGTCGCCGCCTTCGTAGCAGGCCTGGAAGTTGTTCCCGTTCACAGTCACGATCGCACCGTCAGCCAGGTTGCTGAAAGTGCCGCTGATCGGGTTCGGGCTCGTGTTGCTGATCACGGTGAGAGTAAGACCTCTCGTTAACGTCCCCTTGGTCGTCCCACTCAGGTTGAAGCTCGCTCCGCTGGCGATCGTGACTCCGGTGGCGATCACCTTATCCGTCTTTGCCTGCTTCTTCTTGGCTTTAAACGTGTAGGTATAGGTCGAGCCGGCGTTGAAGGTGAGCTGGCTTTGGATCGTGAGAGTTGATTGAGCCTTGGTTCCGTGGGCCGGTGCGAGGAACGCTCCGCTGTTCACGGTCACCGCACCAGAGATGACGCCCTTGCCGCCAAAGGTTCCGCCACTGACATTTACCGCACCGTTGCCCGTGCCTGAGCCAGTGGTGTTACTGACGACCAACGTGCCAGCGCTGACCGTTGTGCCGCCAGTATAGATGTTAGCTCCAGTCAGAGTAAGTGTCGTCGTTCCGACCTTGATCAGCGATCCACCGGTTCTTCCACTGATCCCTCTATCTTGGATCACGCCAGAAAACGTCGTGCTTAACGAGTTGCTCCCGACAGACAAGGCCTGAGCACCGAGAAAGACCAGGCCGTCTCCTTCCAGCGACCCGATGGTCACCCCGCCGCTGTGCGATCCGATATCGAGATTGCCATTGCCGAACACTTCCACCCGCGCCGTGCCGCCGGCGGACATATTGTGAAACTCGATCAATCCGCCCGTTCCACCATCAGTCCCGCCATTGGCGATCAGGATCGCGGCATCCGCGCGCGAAGTGCCCAAGAAAAGAGTGATAGCCCCGCCCGCGCCGCTGACCAGACCTCCATTCGCCGCGATCATGGCGCTATTCGCGTCGCCAAGATAAAATGTCGTGACGGCTCCGTTGGCTCCAGCAGCTTCACCCCCATTCGTAAGGATCGTCGCGTCACTCAGGGTTGCGCTTCCAAGGATGTCGATGAAAGAACCGAGCGCACCCGCTACCGTGCCGCCACCACAAACAAAGGTCGAACTCATGGCGCTCGTTCCATTAAAACTCGCGCCACCCGCCTGCGAGCCGGTGCTTCTACCTCCCTCCAGAACGAAGGTGGTCAATTCTCCGGAGCCGCCACCTCTCCCGTCAAACTGAAACAGACCCGCTCCGGTTTCATCGGCTGCGGCCAGAAAATTTTGGACGCTTCCAGAATCGTTGACGATACCTGCGTCAGCACTCAACGCTGTGTTCGGCAAGGCCGTAATGACGTAGGCACTGGCCCCCACGTTAAAGCTTAGTTCGAACAGCTCTATCGGTGCTGACATCAAAACCGTAGTCGTATTGGAAACCCCGAAAGCGGCTGAATCGCCAAAACCATTTGGCACAGTATTCGAAGACCAGTTAGCCGCAGTGTTCCAGTCGTCACTGGTCGGGTTGAGAAGCCAGACTCCGCTCCCCGCGAGACTGAGATCGCTTAGCAGGAGAAAGGCCAAGATCGCGACCAGAATCTTGACGACTTCCGCGGTCCGACTACGAACGATCAATGCGAAACTCTTGAGAGAGGTTGAGAGGTTGAGAGGTTGAGAGTTGAGACATTGAGTCGTCTGCGGGTTTCATGATTGTAGTTGGTTTCAGATCGTCCGGCGCCGGACAGGAGCAGGAGGATGAGGGGCGCTGTGCGGCGGAAAAGAGTCGCGCTTCCTGGGCCTGTCGGGTCACGACCCCGAGGAGAACAAAGAACCGCGTCTTTCGTCAAGACTTATTTGTGGATAATTTTCAGGTGACGGCTCTCCAGCGATTTTGACCGCGGATCTCGAAGATGGAACAAAGCGCAGTTCTGGCATCAGCTTGTCCTCATCAAGGTGGAGGCGCAACCGGAGTCCAGGTTGTGGCGGCGAAAAGCTAGTTGAAGGCTCGTTAGCCGCAGCTACCTTCCGTGCGTCCGAGCGACTTTGATTGCCTGCAAACCGCGGCTGAATCCATCAAGCCGCTCAGGATTCCCTATGCAGGCTGAAGAACTTTCCTACGTCATTGTCACGCCCCACTCGATGCGCAAGTCGCGCACCGGCGGAATCGTTTCCCGGCTCATCTCCCGCACCGGGCTCGACCTGGTCGGCGGCCGCATGTTCGCTCCCGGCGAAGAACTCGTCCGGCGCTACACCGACGGAATCGTGACCGCGAAGGATCCGGGACATCGCGCCACCCAGGAGTTGATCCGCGATTATGTCCGCAAGAATTTTACCGGGGAACGCAACGGCCAGCATCCGCGCGTGCTCCTGCTGGTTTTCCGCGGCCCGGATGCGATCGAAAAGATCCGCCACGTCGTCGGCCACATCGTGCACGAGCGGACCAGCGGCGAGACAATCCGCGATACCTACGGCGATTACATCACGGACGAAGCGGGCAAGGTGACCTATTTCGAGCCGGGCGTGCTCGCTTCGCTCGACGCCGAGTCGGTGGAAGAGAACCTGAAGCTCTGGGCGGAATTCTCCGAGAGCGATGGCGGTGTCCTCGATGACGTCATTTCGTATCCGGCGGAGGCGAAGGTTGAGAAATCGCTCGTCCTGATCAAGCCCGACAATTTCAAGTTCCCAAACATCCGGCCGGGCGGGGTGATCGAGGTTTTTTCACGCACCGGGCTTTCCATCATCGGTTTCAAGGTGCACCGGATGAGCGTGGCGCAGGCGGAGGAATTTTACGGGCCGGTTCTGGCTGTATTGAAGGAGAAGCTCGGCGCCGAAAAAGGCCGCGAAGCGTGGGAAGACATCGTCGAGTTCATGTCCGGCGGCCGCCCCAGCGCGACAAGCGACGAACAACGGAGCGAGCCCGGCACCGAGAAATGCATCGCGATTGTTTATCAGGGCGAAGACGCGGTGCGCAAAATCCGCGACGTGCTCGGCCCGACCGATCCGAGCAAGGCGCCGCCCGGCTCGATTCGCAAGGAATTTGGCCAGACGATCATGATCAACGCGGCTCACGCCTCCGATTCAGCCGAGAACGCGAGACGCGAAATGGAAATCGTGCAGGTGCGCGAGAATAACCTCAAACCTTTGATTGAAAACTTCTACGCGCGCCGATAGCTTGCGCTCCCTTTTTTCACCAACCACTTGATCACTTCAGCCATGGAAATCTCAACGCGCGCGGCGCAACTCACACCTTCCCTCACTCTTTCGATCGACAGCAAAGCGAAGGCAATGAAGAGCGAAGGGATCGATATCTGTGGGTTCGGCGCAGGTGAACCTGATTTCGACACGCCGGATCACGTCAAGGCGGCGGCGATTGCCGCGCTCGAACAAGGTTTTACCAAATACACGCCGAGCTCCGGTTTGCCGGAATTGCGCCAGGCGATCGCGGACAAGTTCGCGGCCGATAACGGCCTCGAGTATCGCCCGAGCCAGGTGATCGTGAGCAATGGCGCGAAGCATTCCTGTTATAACGCGATCCTCGCCACCTGCGAACGCGGCGACGAGGTCATCATCCCCTCGCCCTACTGGGTGAGCTACCCCGACATGGTGCGCCTGGCCGTGGCGGACCCTGTGATTGTGCAAACGAACGAGCGCAACAACTGGAAGATGACCGCCGAGGAATTCGAAAACGCCATGACGCCCCGGACCAAGATGGTGATCATGAACAGCCCGGGCAATCCGAGCGGCTCCGTCTACACCCGGGAGGAATTGGAGGCGATCGTGGCGGTCGCGGCGGAAGAAGACATCTACATTTTGTCGGACGAAATCTACGAGAAACTGGTCTATGACGACGCGCAGCACATCAGCATCGCGTCGCTCTCGAAGCAGGCTTACGACCTGACGATCACGGTCAACGGTTTCAGCAAATCGTACGCGATGACCGGCTGGCGGCTCGGCTACATGGGCGCGCCGGAGGAGATCGCGAAAGCCGTCGATTCGATCCAAAGTCACAGCACTTCGAACCCGTGTTCCTTCGCGCAGAAAGGCGCAATCGCCGCGCTCAAGGGCGACCAGCAACCGCTCTCCGACATGCACGACGAATTCGATATGCGGCGCAATTACATGTACGAGCGGCTCTCGAAAATCGCGAACATCACCGCCGTCAAACCCCGGGGCGCGTTCTACGTCCTGGTCAATATCAGCCAGCTCGGATTGAGCTCGCAGAATTTCTCCGACCGGCTCCTGAGCAAGGCGAACGTGGCGGTCATTCCGGGAGTGGCCTTCGGCGACGATCGCACGATTCGCTTGAGCTACGCGACGAGCATCGACGTGATCAAGAAGGGGCTCGATCGCTTCCAGGATTTCTGCCGGACGCTCTAGGGGACGTTGCAGGGTTGAAACGATGAAGCGTTGAGGCGGTCTCTTTTCCGCTGCGACGCTTTAACGCTTTAACCCTTTATTGCTGCCACGCATGCCCGGCTCGTTCGCCCTTATCCTCCACGCTCATCTCCCCTTCGTCCGGCATCCCGAGCACGAGGATTTTCTCGAGGAAGACTGGCTCTTCGAAGCCCTGACCGAGACCTACCTCCCGCTGCTGGGCATGATGCGTCGGCTGGCGGAGGACAGGGTCGCATTCCGCCTCGCGATGTCGCTCACGCCGACTCTCGGTGCGATGCTCCGCGATGAACTGCTCCAGCAACGATACCTTCGCCATCTCGAGCGGCTGATCGGGCTCGCGCGCCAGGAGATTGAGCGGAATCGGAATCATCCGGCACTCTCGGAGCTGGCCCGGTTCTATGCCGGCTTTTTTGCCGGGACACGGGACTTTTACGATCAGACTCTCGGGCGCGATGTGGTTCGGGCATTTCGCGAGCTTCAGGAAACCGGCTGCGTCGAAATCATCGCGAGCGCCGCGACCCACGCGTTCCTGCCGTTGCTGCATGATTTCCCCGAGGCGCAACGCGCCCAGATTCGCCTTGGCTGCGACAGTTACCGGGAAATGTTCGGCCGGGAGCCGCGCGGTTTCTGGCTGCCGGAATGTGGCTACAGCCACGGGCTCGATTCCATTTTGCAGGCCGCGAACATTCGCTGGTTCATCCTCGATTCCCATGGCTTGATGTTCGCTCAGCCGCGGCCACACCACGCCATCTTCGCCCCCTGCTACACCGCAGCGGGGCCGGCCGCTTTCGCGCGCGACCGCGAATCGAATCGCGAAGTCTGGAGTGCCGAAGCGGGTTATCCGGGCGATCCACTTTACCGTGATTTTTATCGTGACCTCGGCTTTGATCGATCGGAGGAAGAACTGGCGCCGTTCTTACGTCCGCCCGGCGTGCGGAAATTTAGCGGGATCAAATATCATCGCGTCAGCCGCAGGAGAGAGAAGGAACTTTACGACCGCACCGCCGCCCTGGCCCGGGCTGATGAACATGCGCAGGACCTTTTCGCCAAATCCGCCGCCCGCTTCCGCAGCCTGAAGGAGGTGAGCTTCGATCCGGTGATCGTGAGTCCCTTCGACGCCGAGCTTTTTGGCCACTGGTGGTTTGAAGGGCCGCGCTTTCTCGAAACCTTCCTGCGCCGCGCGAGCGAACCAGACGATTTCCAACTCTGCACGCCGGCCGAATTTCTTCGCGCCCATCCAGAACAGCAGGTCGTCAGGCCAAATCCCTCGAGCTGGGGCGAGCGCGGTTTCAACAGCGTCTGGCTGGACGAAAAGAACGCCTGGATTTATCCGCACCTGCACGCCGCCACCCGTCGCATGACGGAGATAGCGCGCCGGCATCGCGCTACGAGCGATCATTTGATCGAGCGCGCGCTGAAGCAGGCCGCGCGCGAGCTGCTTCTCGCGCAGGCGAGTGATTGGGCTTTCCTCATCAAGACCGGCAGCGCCCCGGAATACGCGACGCAACGGACAAAGGACCATCTCTTGCGCTTTAACCGGCTCCATGAACAGCTCCGCGCCGCACAGGTCGACCTCGAATTTCTTGGCGAATGCGAATCGCGCGCTAACCTTTTTCCCGAATTGAACTGGCGTTACTACCTTTAGCCCACCTCGACATGCGCATCGCCATCCTCTCCTTTGTTCTCAGCCTGGCCGTGGCGGTCGCGCAGGAAACTCCCACGCCTTCTTCTACACCCTCGCCGTCGCCGGCGCCGCCGCTCGCGCCAGAGCGCAGCGTTCTCTTGCGCTTTGCCTTGCCGCCGCTCGAGGGCACGATCAGCCTCGGGATTTATGATCAAACCGGCAAACTCGTCCGCGTCCTGCATCGCGAAGACGCCCTCTCCGAGTTCACCAAGGGCAATGATGCCCTGGAAACAACCTGGGACGGAAACGACGATGACGGGAAACCTTTGCCTAACGGAAAGTACAGCGCACGCGGTTATGTGGTGGGCGACCTGAAGATCGAAGGCGTTGATTATTTCTTTAACGACTGGGTGACGGACGAATCATCGCCCCACATCCGTCGACTGACTCAGCTCTGGATGGAACAAGGCAGCTTGCGGATCGACGCGGAACTGGCCGGCGGGAAAAAAACGGCTTTCGTCTGCGATCCATCGACTGGCGCCATCCAAAACGAGGTCGCTCCAATGACCGGCGTTCATTGCAATCAGATCGGGATGCTCCCAAACGTGATCGATTGCGCGCGTGGAATGGACGGAACGACCTGGCTGATTGATTCCGCGGAAGGGCGCGGCCCGCGCACGGTCAAGCAATTTTCGAAGAGCCATGATGTTCTGCGCCAGCTCGATTATGTGACCGACGATCCGCAACCGGAGCGGATCGAGGCTTCGCCGGCCCGGGAGACAATTTTTCTCCTCGAGCGCAACAAACTCCTCGAGCAATTTCGGGGTTTGGCTCTCGTGCAGAGAACGACGAATGCGACCGATGGAGCGGTTTCCACCTGGAAGAAGCTTTTCGACAAAAAGATCGTAGCGCACGAAGGCTTCACGCTCAAAGACAACCGGCCGGTGGCGGCTTCTGCCACGACCCAAAGCGAGCCGGGAGAGGTGACCCAGAAATTGCTTCCCAATCCTTTGCAGCACGACAAACCAGGCAGCGTCGCGCTGGCCATCGGTCTCGACGCCGACGGCAGCTTCCTGGAGACGACGGACGGTCTCCCCCTCCGCACGATTAGCGATACGCCCAACCTGCGGCGCGCGCTGCCGGCCCGGCCTAACGACGACGCGCTCGATGTTTTCCAGGACGACGGCGCGGTCGTCGAGCAGTTCCACCTTTCGAATCTCACGCAAATGATGGCTTTCGACTGCGGCGATTTCGAGTTGAAGTAGAACGATGCTGCGCGACATCGTTTACTTCGATCTCGAAACCCAACGGACCGCCAACGACGCCGGCGGATGGGATCGCAAGGGCAACATGCAAATGTCGATCGGCGTCACCTACAGCACGCACAGTGGCCGCTACGAAATCTTCGACGAATCGCGCGTCCACGATTTGATCGAGCGCCTGCGCCAGGCCGATCTTGTCGTCGGGTTCAACGTTCTCAATTTCGATTATCACGTCCTGATGGGCTACACCGTCCTCGACCTGGTGCACGAATTGCCCACGGCCGATCTCATGCTCGATGTGGAGACCAGACTCGGGCATCGCCTTGGTCTCGACGCCATCGCGCAGGCCACGTTAGGCGTGCAAAAGACCGCCGCCAGCCTCGACGCGATCCGCTGGTGGCGGGAAGGACGCATCGTCGAGATCGCGGAATACTGCTGCTTCGATGTGAAAGTAACGCGGCTCGTGCACGAGCATGGCTGCCGCCACAAGGAACTTTTCTTTCAAGACCGCTTCGCCCGCAGGCAGCGCGTCGCGGTCGACTGGGAGCTGTAACAACAGGCCTCTGGCCTTTAACCGGCAGGCGAGACGCCCGCACGACCCGACAGGCCGGACGCCTGTGTTACGATCTCGACCTCGACCGGCAGGCAGTGATTGATCATGTAGCTCCCGCGATCGGGATCGCGCTCCATCGACTGGGTACGGCCGCGCGAATCAGTCGCTCGCGCCAGCAGACGGCAAGGCCCGGGCGCGCCTGGCACCGGCCAATCGTAGTGCCAAAGCCGCCAGCTATTCGGCGATGGATTTTCGCCTAACGACGCTTCCATCCATGTTTGCCCGTCATTGGCGCTGATTTCCACCCGCACAATTTCCGCATCCGACGTCCAGGCGGCGCCGCGCACGCGGTAGTTTACGCCGGCCGCGATCATCTCGTGGCTGCCCGGTCGGGCGATGGCGGCCTTGACCAGCATCTCCGTGATCGGAACGATGCCTGCACCGCCCGCCCCGCGTTCCCAAAAGGTGTAGTCGACGGTCTGATAATAGCCGTGAAACGGCCGCTCGGTCACGATGATGCGATGGAGCCATTTCACCGCTGCCATCCCATACCAGCCCGGCACAATGGCGCGGAGGGGAAACCCGTGCGCCGGAGAAAGAGGCTCGCCATTCATGCGCAGAGCGAGGAGGACATCACGGAGCGCTTTGCCTAACGACAAGCTGCGCGCATAACATATTTTCCCCGCTGGACGCGGCGGCTCCGCGATCGCTCCGCTGTCCGCCCCTTCCAAAATGACTTCGCAAGCCTGCGGCGCGCAGCGCGCCTCGCGCAGCAGCTCGCCTAACGACACTCCGGTCCATTCCGCGTTGCCGACCGCGCCCATCTCCCACTGTACGCCCTTGACCTTGGGCAGAAGAAAGATGCGGCTGTTACCGGCGCATTCCATCGTCGCCGGCACGGTCGTCAGCGGGTGATCGAGCAAGTCCTGGTAGGATAATTCCAAGGGCCGCTCGACTGCGCCTTCGATCTGCAAACGCCAGCTGGCCAGGTCGATCGGCGGAACCGGAAAATGGGATCGGACGTAAAACTTGTCGTTAGGCGTAATCGGCCCATCCAGCGTGCCGAACGGCATCTCGAGGTTGGCCGGTTCCTTTTCGCGAATGATCATCTTCCCTTGAAATTACGTCAGACAGTTCGCCGAAACCCAGCGCAAATAATCTGGCAAACCGTGCTCGACCGGCAGTGCGATGATCTCGGGCACTTCGTAGGGATGCAGGCGCCGCAAGGTCGTCTCCAGCGCCGCGTAACTCGCCGCGGAGGTTTTGAAGAGGACCAGAGTCTCGTTCGCGTTCTCCACCTTTTTCTCCCACCAGTAGATGGACTCGACGGACGGCAGGAGATTGGCGCAAGCCGCGCACTTTTCTTCGACGAGCTGACGCGCGACGCGACGCGCCGTCGCCAGATCAGGGAATGTGCTCAGGACAAGCAGAACTTCGTCCGCCATGGTCTCGTCAGGCAGCCGCAACCGCCGCGGGCCGGCAAATCCAGCCGCCCGCGATCACCATGTCGCCGTCGTAGCAGACCGCCGCCTGCCCCGGCGTGACCGCCTTCTGCGGCTCCTCCAAACGCACCAGCGCGCGCGCGCCGTCGAGCGGATGAAGCGTGGCCGCTGTTCCGGGATGGCCGTAGCGAATCTTGACCGTGATCGCGACCGGCTCATCCGAAGGCGAGCGACTGCTCCAATTCATCCGCTCGATTTCAAACTCCTCCACCAGCAGGTCCTCGGCCTCGCCGATAAAAACGCGGTTGGTCGCTGGGTCGATATCGACCACATAACGCGGACGAGGCGAGCCGCCGGGAAGTCCTTTGCGCTGACCAATGGTGAACAGCTCGATGCCTTCGTGCTCGGCGATGAAATTGCCCGAGAGATCGTAGATCCCGCCCCGATGAAATTCAGTCTGGCCGAGATGGGAACGGAGAAAAGCCTTGTAATCATTCCCCGGGACGAAACAGATCTCCTGGCTGTCTACTTTGTCGGCCACCTTCAGGCCTAACGAGCGCGCGATCGCGCGGATCTCGGGCTTGGACATCTCGCCCAGCGGCGTGAGCGCACGCCGCAGTTGCGGCTGACGCAGGCTAAAGAGGAAATACGACTGGTCTTTGCGCGGGTCGCGGCCCTTGCGCAGGATGGCGCGTTCGGCCTTGTGCTCGATGATGGCGTAGTGCCCGGTCGCGATGTAATCGCAGTCGAGCGCGTGCGCCTTCTCCCAGAGGCTGCCAAATTTGAGCTTCTCGTTGCACATGACGCAGGGATTCGGTGTCCGTCCGGCCTGATACTCGCTGGAGAAATAATCGATCACGACACGCTCGAACTGGTCCGCCTCATCCACCACATAATGGGGAATGCCTAACGAGTGGGCGACGCCGCGCGCATCCGCGATCGCCTGCGGCCCGCAGCATTTGTCCTCGGCCCGCGAGATGCAGTCCTGCGGCCAGACCTTCATCGTTACGCCGACGACGTCATAGCCTTGCTCGCGCAAGAGGTAGCCGGCGACGCTCGAATCGACCCCGCCGCTCATACCGAGCAAGACGCGCTCCTTTTTTACGTTCATCGAACGTCCAAACTCGGCGCAATTGCCGGGATGGTCAACGCAACGAGGACAAGCCTCGGCTTGTCACCCTGAGCCGCAAAGACGGCGAAGGACCTCGCAATTCAAATCCAAGTGTCCTGGCGAAAAGAACGCGCCTGCTATCCTGGCGACGTCCCTCGCCGCGCTGCGCCGGATCGGGATGACAATCTTGTGCGCACCGGCACGCTGACGAACGGGCTATCCCGCAGCGTGAAGCGCCAGGGAAAATCCTTCGCCCGGCTGATGCCGATCCGCGCATCCGCCACCACCGCGACGTCGTCGTTAGGCCGGGGACAAAAACAATGCGTCGGATCGGAGCAGAGATCGATCTCGTGATAGCGCTTTGTGATCGCGAGCGCCTGGGTCAGCTTGCCGGGACCGGAACAGAGTCGCTTCACTTCCTCGAGCCCGCGACGTTGTCGCATGATGGCGAGTCCGCGTCGCGGCTCGATTGCGCGAATGAGGATGAGCCCATCGCGCGGGCCGCCTTTCACGAGGACATTCAGCATCCAGTGCACGCCGTAGTTGAAGTAGATGTAGGCCGCGCCCGGTTTGTTCCGCCTAACGAACTCGCGCGCGCTCGGCCGCTTGAAGGTGTGAGCGGCTTCGTCGCCTTCAACCAGATAGGCCTCCACTTCCACGACCAGGCCCGCGCACTTTCCCCAGACCAGCTCAGTGCCAATCAGGCTCTCGGCACAGTGCAAGGGATCAACCTGAAAAAAAGACTCGGGTAACACGCCCGGAAATTAGCAGGTTGGGCCCGGAGCGAAATTGCGACAACACCATCACCCCGGCGCTTTGTTTTGATTCGCACCGAAAGCACGCCACGCGCCCTTTTCCGGCAGAACAACCGCGCCTGCCATTCGGTAGTTGCGTTCTGGCAGAAGAAGGCTACCATCCTTCCATGGTCGAAACTCTTTCCATCAAAGTTCCCAAGACCACAAAAACCCGTCTGCGGGCACTCGCCCGCGCCCGCAAGACCAGCCCCTCCGCTTTGCTGCGCGAGGCGATTGAGCAGGTGCTAAACAGTTCACGGACTCTATCCGGCCGGCCGTCGCTTCATCAGTTGAGCCACGACCTCTTTGAAAATCTTGGCGCGAGCGGCCCGAAGGATCTTTCCAGTAATCCGAAGTACATGGAAGGCTTCGGGCGGTGAAGCTGGTGCTGGCTGACGCCGGGCCTTTGGTCGCCCTCTTCAACCCGCGAGACCGGTTTCACGCCTGGGCGCGGGCGCGGTTTGACGAACTGACCGAACCGTTGCTGACCTGTGAAGCAGTGCTTGCTGAAACGCTGTTTCTGGCCGCGAAAGTCCCCGGCGCCTGCGCCAGGATTCTCGCGCTCTGGCACCGCGACCTTCTACGGCTCACTTTTTCCGCCCAACAGGAGAAGACCGCCTTGCAGCGTCTCCTGACGAAATATGCCGACCTTCCGATTTCCCTCGCCGACGCCTGCCTCATCCGAATGAGCGAGATCCACTCCGACTCTCTGGTCTGGACGGTTGACCGGCACTTCAGCATCTACCGCCGCCACGGCCGACAGGTCGTGCCAGTCCTCATGCCGGAACTGCGGTAATAAATCTCCTTCCAAAAGCACCGGAAACGATCGATCTGGAAAAAGGACTCGGGCGGCGGGCTGCACCAGAATCGAGGACAGGAAAGTGGATTTCGGCAGCGAGGGGCGTCTGAAACGAGGCACCGCTTGAGGTGCGACGGCGGCAACGTAGCGGAAGTAGGGTGAATTCCGCGCCTGTCGCAAGACCAATTTTACGAATGCGCCCAGCCAGTGCGAATTCGCATTCACCCCGCCGCAGGGAGCGCCGCGCGCAGCCGAACCCTTTCGATCGTTTTATGACGAACGAAATAGGCGATGAGGGCTTCGCGCGTCTGGACCGGATGAAAGGTGCGCCGCGCCTCGGGTCTTTCGAGCATCTGGCACAACTTCATGAAGCGATGGCCTCCGCTGCTGGCGTCGAAGGTGTTGAGGGCGATGCGATAGCGTTTCGACGGATCGACCGGACGACCGTCCGCCAGTCGAAGATTCGTTAGGCGACGATCCCTCCCGTCGCCCGTAACCGAAAAACGGAACCCGGCCAAAGAGCGGGTCTCCCGGCTTTCGAAGACCTCCTCCATCATGACTTTGAGCGCGACCGGGTCCAGTTCCGCGGTGACGAGAAAGTTCTCGTAAGGAAGGACGGTCCAAAGATCTGCCACGGTCTTGAGGCCCTTCTTGAAAGCGTGTCTCTCGTCGAACAAGCCGTGGAAGACGCCGTCGATCGTTAGGCCGCGTTCCGCCAGCGCTTCGGTGACGGCGGCGGCGATGAGCAAGGCAACCGGGCTCGGCTCGCCGAGCGGAGCCTCTACGCTCAACGTGTCAGCCAGTTCGCCGATGGGTTCTGCCAGGACTACGGCGGCGCGATCGAGCTGCGACTGTGTGCGACTGAGGATGACCGGATCGAGCGCGATCCGATCATCCATCAACTCGATCCGCGCCTCCTGCTGGAGAAGTTTTTTTGAGTTGCGGTCGAAGAGCAGATCGACCCGGCCGACGTGAATCCCAAAATGATCGGCCTGGGTCAGGATCACGCCGTTCGTTAGGCGACTCTCAATCGCCTGGTGGGTGTGGCCGGCAATGAACAAGGCGGCTTCCGGAAATTCGAGGATCAGAGACAGGGCGCGATTGGCGAAGTCGTCGCCACCGGTGCGCTCCTTCAATCCCATGTGTCCGGCGAGAATGAGGGCATCCGCGCCGGACGACTTTGCTTGACGAATAGCGCGCCGGGCGGCGTCAACCGGATCCTCGAAGTCGATTCCTTCCGTAAACCGGGACGGAAACCAGAACGGCATTCCCGGAGTCGTTAAGCCGATGATCGCCAGCCTGATCCCCGCAATCTCCCTGAGAAGGAACGGCTGGATGCGGCTGAAAGGATGGTCGCGTTCGTCGAATGCGCCCGCTGGCTTTCCTTTCAACGCGGTATTGGCCGCCAGCACCGGCATGGCCGAACATGCAAGCGCGTGCAGGAACGGCTCCATGCCCCAGTCGAACTCGTGATTCCCAATAATCCAGGCGTCGTAACGAAGCAGGTTAAAGAGGTCGATCATCATTCGCCCGTCGTCGCTCAGGGCGAACTGCGTCCCCTGATAAACGTCGCCGATATCGATTAGGAGCGAGTTGGGATTTTCCCGGCGCCAGAGCGCGATCTGCGTCGCACACCGCGCAAGGCCGCCTAGGTCGGAACGGCCGTTGTAATCCGAAGTCGGGAGAATGTGGCCATGCAGGTCGGTAGTGTGGAGAATCGAAAGCCTGACGAGATCCGGGGACAGGTCCTTGGCCGCGTGCAGCCAGGACGGAGCAAGCAGAGCCGTGGCCGCTCCGCCGAGCAGACGGAGAAATTGCCGTCGATCTGGAGGCGGAACCTGCACGAGAAGCGATCTTTGACGGCATCCGGCAGCAGGACAATCTTTTTCGAAGCATGAAACTCGAGGGGATCGATCACGTCGCGATCGCCGTTCCCGACCTGGCTCGGACGATCGCGTGGTACAGCGAAGTCCTCGGCTTCCAACGGCAACACGCGGACGAATGGAACGGAGTGCCGGCCTTTATGGGCATCGGCTCGACCGCCATCGCCCTTTTCCCGCAGAAGGAGAAGTCAACCGGCCAAGCGGCGCGCGGTGGCGCGATGTTGCACCTCGCTTTCCGCGCCGATCGGGCGGAGTTCGTCAGGGCGGAAGCTGAATTGGAAAAAAGAAAAATTTCGTTTCGCTTCGAGGATCACGGGATCGCGCACTCGATTTATTTCCGCGACCTGAACGATCTGCCCCTCGAGATCACGACCTACGAACTGGAATGACCACGATCCGGCGCTCTTGAAGAGGGAGCGGGTGACGAGGCTCGAACTCGCGACGTCCTCCTTGGCAAGGAGGTGCTCTACCACTGAGCTACACCCGCGGCCGCCATGGCGGAGAGCAATAATGTCCAGCGCCTCGGACCGCGCAAGGTCTTATTGTTGTCCTAGTGATCGTGCTCATGATCGGATTTTCTTCCCTCCGCCCGCCTCGGCAAATCGATCGCAACCATAAGCAGCGGAAAGAACACTCACGCGCTGTGTAGATCCGCTCATGCTCTATGCTTCCGTCGGCGCCTACCTTTTAATTTCCAGAAATGAAGCAAAGGAAGAGCAGCTTTCTTCATCCTTTGGCTTGCGTCGTTGGTAATTGGTTACTCATGCCAGGCAGGGCTGCGGCGGGACGGCGATGGTCGGCGTCGGCTTTGCCTTTGTGTCCTCCGGCGCTTCAATGCGGAACCATGCGACGTAGAGTGCCGGCAGAAAGAGAAGCGTTAGTAGAGTGCCAACGATGATGCCGCCCATCATCGCGAAGGCCATGGGCGCCCAGAAGCCTTCGCGGGAAATCGGAATCAGCGCGAGGCTGGCCGCGGCTGCGGTTAACATAATCGGGCGTTTCCCGATGCAACGTGGCGTCCAAGACCGCTGCCCAAGCCGCCATGCCTTCGCGCTGGTGCTCCTCAATCTGCACGACCAGGATGACAGAATTTCGGATCAGAATACCGATCGGCGCGAGGGACGCCAAGAATTGCGACAAAGCCCAGTGGCGAACCGCTCGGAAGCACGGCGGCGACCACACCGATGAGACCGAGCGGGGCCACCGCGATGACCATGAACAAGCGTTGAAAACTTTGCAGTTGGATCACGAGGATTGTGGCCATCGCGAAGAGCATCAGCGGGACGACGGCCGCGATCGGGCACGCGTCAATATTTGCATACTGACCCCAAAGTCTCCTTCTTTCGCGCAAGCCTTTCGTCGCGTGGTCGGCGTCATGCCGACGAAGTTTCGGAATGCGATGTGATTGGATGGCGCTACATCGACGTCAAACTCAGCCATCCGCGCGGACGCTAGCGGAGAGCCCTTTGTAGATTGCTAAGCTTTTCACCGATAGAAATTGGATCACTTTCCTCGCAGATGAGACCTTCGGTTTGGAAATCGTAAGGAGTTCTGCGTCCGAAGTCGCGGCAGATTCAGGTCGATTCCAATGATCCGGCTTCGTCACACTTCGTTCGCACCGTGCTTGGTCCGCCCAACCTTTCGTTCGATTACACGAACACTCCGGTTTTCGACGTTTTTCATCTGGAACGACACCAAGGAACGGCATTCCTAGATCAAATTGAAATCTTTGGTGCGGCATCGATGCGGCGCCGGTAATCCACATCTCCGCGTAACCCGCCTGCATTGCTCCGAGCGTGGTCGTAATATGTCCGACAGTCAGTTCCTTTGGCGGCGTGTCACCCCAATACTGTTCGCCGTCGATTCCGCGACGAACTGCGTTCGCTGCAGCGTGAGCACGCTGCTCGCGTTCTTCCTCAGTCATCAATTCGTAAGCAAGCACCTTCTGATGGATGCGACCGAGGCACCATGGACACGGCTCATTCGGCGAGTAGCGCGAGATTTCCCCAACTTGCTCCACAAGCTTTCCGTCCTTTGCCCGCGTCAGCACTGCCGCGTCGAGGCATGGCAGGAGGTAATGATTCGCGTAATCTCCAAGTGCCGCCCTGCTGTGTTGGGTATCGGTGCATCCAAGCACTAGGTCGCATTTCAACAGCGCATCCAAGACCATTTCATCCAGCACGTTGTCGCGAATCGTCTCTACCTCTGCACGAGGCTCAATGTCCAAAATTAGGCGACGAAGGATCTCGACCTTAGGTGGCGTCGACTCAACGTCACGCCAGTTGCTGCCGTGCATTCGCTCAAGATTCGACGGCGCAAATAAGTCGGGATCGACGAGCACGAATCGTCGTACTCCCGCTCGGACCAATACATGAACAGCTGGCGATCCCAAGCCACTGCACCCCACAATTCCAATCGTCGCTTTCCGCAACCGACCGGCACCTTCACCGAGCAATTCCACAAGTCGGTTTCTGGATTCATTCCGGTCTTCAGGCTCCAAAGTCCAAGACCGAATTCGTTCCGCAGTATTGTGTCGCAGCTCTCGACCGACCGTCAAAAAGTCCGTCACGCGCATGGCATTCTCACCGACCCAAGCCTCGCCGCTGAATGTGAATCTACCTGTGGAAGTGCAAGCGACGCGCAGGCTGACATAAGGACGCCCACTGCTGCAGTCGCGAAACTCGCGCGAAAAATATTCGTCCATGTCGTTATCGAGCATGCTGGCTCCGGTCCCGCTGTTCTGCGGATGCGAGTGGATCACCCCCACCGCCAATTCCGTCTTCTCGAGCCGGAGCTGCGCGCGGAGGATGTAGCGCGCGGCGAATTCCACGATGCCACTGTGCTCATCCAAATCTCCCGGGGCGGGATCAAGAGATTCCACAAAAGTGACGTGGATTCCCCATCGAGTGATGCGGTAGCCAAACAGGAAGAACGATCCCCATTCATGTTCCGGGTAGCGTTTGAACAGGAGGGCTTCGAGCTTTCGCCGGTCGGCCTCGGTGATCCGGAAGAGGCAGCTCTTGCCTGCACCGTTAGTTTGCTTGGGCATCCCTAGTTATTGGCGCGGTGAATCCAGCAGAGGACCTCGTCGAAGTACGTGTCCAGACCGTGCTTGTCCTTGTTCCAAGGCGCGGCACCGCCCCCGTTGTGCGGGTGGTAGCTCACGAGTTGCCACCGCCTTCCCTCGACGATCACAATTCCCTGCGGCGAGCCGGCGACACGACCGAGCAGCGGCGAGCCCTCAGGCAGGTGCGCGCCATCAAGCGGCTGCCCAGGATAGCCACCCGGCACCGTGACCAGGACGTCCGTCTTATCGAGATGTCGGTACCCCGGCCGTGTCGGAACATCACGGTAGATCACTACTGCCAGCGGCTGCCCAATAAAATCAGCCCGCGCCCCACCGTCCCTGAGCCGTTTTAGCTCGCGCTCGATTCGCGATGGTTCAAACCCGCCCGCGACGTTGTTACGGATCACTCGGAACTCGTCGCAGTTCTCGACGCGAATCTCCTTGTCGAGCGGCACGCCTTCCGGCTCTCCCTTACCGAGCCGGAACACTTCCGTGCGGTCGGGGTTGCCGCTGACGAGGGCCGCGATTTGCCGACCCGTCATATGGTGCTTCACGCCATCGGTCTCCGTGAATTTTTTGTGATTCACGGTAATCGTGAGCTCGACGTGCTGGCGGCGCGTGATGAACACCGGCCCTTTCTCAAAGGGAGCACGATCGCTCGGTTGAACCGGCTCATCGTGCGAGGACTCATAATCCCGGATGAGGTTTACATCCTTCGACAAGCCGAAGAGGTCGCGAATCGTTTGACCCGTCTGTTTCGGGTTGAGCGTGAGCTCGGGGCGATCATCGACGAAGTAGGTGAGCTTTGCCGATGCGTCGCATTGGCCGCGGGGCTTCACGTCACAAGTCGCCAGCGTGTAGAAGGTGTTGCCTTTGCGAAGATCGACCGCTTCCCCGTCGCGCAATACAACGTCGTGTGGCGAGCCGTGGTCGCGCACCAGCGTCTGATCCGACGGAACCTCTGCCTGCGCCTTGATAACCGCGACTTGAACGATTTGTCGCGGCATTGGAATCGGTTCGTCGTTCACCGTAGCAGCCCACTTCGGCGCGGGGCTACTCTTCTGCGTGAGTGGTTCGATTTCAGTTTTTGGATTTGGAGTAGTCATGGGTTGGATTCACTCACCACGGTTGTGTTGTGGTTGTCATGGGACTCGCCACACACCCCCAGTTCGGACCAAAGAAAAAAATAAACTTTTCTTGGTCCTAAACGGCCCTTGAAACGAGTAGCGTATTAGGGTTCGAGCCTTTGCCGTGAAAATCGACCTCGACGAACAACAAATTACGTCCGCGCTCTTGGGAGATCAGCAGGCGCAATTCAAGGCCGTTACGAGGGCGTATGAGCGATACGCTGATCCACTTGCTTCGTACATTAGGGAAAAGGTGGCACCGACCTTGGACACTCACGAACTCACTACCGCCGTGAACGACGTATTTATTGAATTGGCACGTAAGGCGAAGCTGGGCCAACTCAAGGAAAACGGTTCGCTAGTCGCCCTTTTGTTTAAGATGGCCCGCGCAAATGCAATCGATCAGTGGCGCAGCAAGCGCCGTTGGGAAATGCGACACATCAGTGAGAGTGACGTAGTCGCGACGGAAGGTGGAGCCGGCAACGATCTTTCGGGTGATGAAAAGCTGATCGCGCATGTAGCCAGGCGCCTCGCTGAGGCCCCCGAAATCGCCGCCGTGTGGAAAACACTCACACTGCGGCGAACCGCCGCTGATGAAGTGGCCGCCAACGAGGTCATACGCCAATTTAAGGTTTGGCTGAGTGGATTGCCCCGGTTGCAGCGAAAGGTGGCTGAGTCCATGGCCTTTCATTTTGGAGACGCCACCGACGAAGAAATTTGTGATGAAATTGCTAAATCAGATGTCCGTCCCCCAGTTTCGAGCGTGAAAAGCGCGCGCGCTCAGATCCGAGAAAAATTCACCGCACTCATGAACCATCAAGAAAGGGGCACGCAGAAATGACTCCGAAAGACGCAAATGCAAATGATCAAGCCATAGAGGCTCTGGTCGCTGCCAGCTTGCGTGAACCGGACAAGGAGACCGAGCTGACAGAAGAGGAAACTTGCCGTTATGTCGATCAGCGCGTGACGTTGAGTTTAGAAGATGAGGAAGCCCTCCGTAAGTCGAAAGCCGGCGTAATTCAAAAAATCGCTGACATTTTGCAGGTTGGGAAAACAGAGAAAGCAGACCGCGATACTTCGAAGCCGAAAACGACGGTCCCCGAAGAGTCATCGGCCGAGAAGCGAAATCGCGCATCTGAGGAATTCATTGAAGCCGTGGTGATCGCGCAGATCACCCGGCTGCATTCCTCGCCAGAGCATCCGCTTGGTCGCAAAAGGTATCAAAAGTTAGCGTATCTCGCTCATCGAAAGACCGACGATGATGTGACTCAGCACTACCTGAAGAAGGCAGCCGGACCATACAGTCCCTGGGCTAGGTATCAAGGGCCGGAGAACATCGCGTTGAAGAACTGCTACGTGAAGCGAGTAAAGGTTGACGTCTATGAAGGACTCGTGGTGGGAACCAACATCGATCAGATAGAGACGTATCTTCCGCGCTATCCAGTGTGCAACGCCATTGAATGGGTGATCACTCTGTTTCGCTGGCGCAGGAATGATGATCTCGAATTACTCACAACGGTCGATTTCGCTGTGCTCGATTTGAACCGAGCAAGCAAGTCCGTGTCTGTTAATGCCGTTAAGGAAATCATAGCGACGAGCAAAGAATGGAAAGCAAAGCTCAAGCGGGAAATTTTTTCCGATTTCAATATCGCAGGAGCATTGGACGAGCTGCGGACACTGTTTCCAGCGACCTACGAGATTTGACTATTTTCAAGAAACGCCTCACTCAACATCGGCGGTCATACCAGGCAGACCTGCGGTTGAGCGGCGATGGTCGCAGCCGGCTTTGCCCTTGATTCCGTCGGTGGTGCAACGCGGAACCACGCGACATACAGGGCCGGCAGGAAAAGAAGCGTCAGGAGAGTGCCGACGATGATGCCGCCCATCATCGCGAAAGCCATCGGCGCCCAGAAGCCTTCGCGGGAAATCGGAATCAGCGCCAGGCTGGCCGCTGCTGCGGTTAACATGATCGGGCGCGTCCGATGCATCGTGGCGTCCAGAACGCTTCCCAAGGTCCCATGCCATCACGCCGGTGCTCCTCGATCTGCACAATCAGGATTACAGAATTTCGAATCAGAATGCCGATCTGCGCAAGGACACCAAGAATTGTGACAAGCCCATCGGCGAGCCGCTGGGCGGATAATTTTTTCATGAGAGACTATCGGATCGCCACGGCCGGTTCGGGAAAGACTATGTTTCTCGCCTCAGCATGTCCCGCAGGCATACTCCGCTTCGCAGTGGAACTGCGGGTTTGCAGTGGGTTGGAGATTCTTTTTGGATGCTCGTTAGGGCGCCAATCGGCAGCGCTCGGGCCGCGGTCGCAATGGCGGACAGAATAGCGTCCAGCGGTTCGGGCCGCGCAGGGCTTTATTCCCTTCTTCGCACCCCGGGATAAGCTCGGAAACTATTGCCAAGTAGACCCACAGTTTGACGGGTGGTGTTACAATCCCGTTCATGTCTACGCTCCATTCTTCTGTCGGCGCTCTTTTTGTCCTGCAACTCTTCGTCTCGGCTTTCTTCGCGATTCTTTTTCTTCAATCCGGCATCCACAAGGTCGTCGATCGGCGCGGCAACCTGGAATGGCTGACAGGGCACTTTGCGAAAAGCCCGCTGGCCGGAATGGTTCCACTATTGCTCAGCGTCATCACCATCCTGGAACTGTCGGCCGGCGCGCTGAGCGCGATCGGTTGCGTAATCGTCTTGCTGCGGCGCGACGCCACCATCGCCTTCTATGGCGCGGTCCTCGCCGGGTTGGCGCTGCTCGCGCTTTTTTTCGGTCAACGGATGGCGAAGGATTATGCGGGAGCCGCGGCGCTTGTTCCGTACTTCCTGGTTGTGATCGCGGCCATCATTTGGCTCGGACAAAGCTGAAAACGTTCGCTGCGATCTTGCTCGCGCTGACGTTGGGAGTCGGTGCGAGGGCGGGAAGCAAGCTGGTTCCGCCGCCCGCAGGCAGGCTTTACCAGGGTGTCTTTTACAGTGCGGTCTCGCCGGGAAGCGACGACGCCAATGAGCACAACGTGACGGCCGCCGACGTCACCCAGTTCGAAGAAGCGATCGGCGCGAAAGTCGTTTGGGTTTATTTCTCCGACAATTGGTTTGAGTCGCGCACCTTCCCTGCAAAAACCTGCGAATGGATTCGATCGTTGGGCAAAATCCCTTACGTCCGCCTCATGCTGCGCTCGGACCTCGACCAGCGGCATGCCGAAAAACAATTCAGCCTGTCGAATATCTGCGCCGGTCGGTTCGATGATGATTTGCGCGCCTGGGCGATAGCGGCGCGCGACTTTGGCGGCCCCATCCTGATCGAATGGGGCACGGAGCCGAATGGCGAATGGTTTGCCTGGAATGGCAGATGGAACGGCCACGCCGCGGGACCGGCGACCTACGTGGAGGCCTACCGCCATGTCGTCAGCCTGATGCGCGCGGCGGGCGCCACCAACCTGCAATGGGTTTGGCATGTGAACTGGGACGACGATCCGGAAACGCATTGGAACCGAATGGAGCGTTATTTCCCCGGCACCGCCTATTGCGATTGGATGGCGATCAGCGCTTACGGACCGCTCACCCCGCGCACGGTCGCGGTCGATAGCTTTCGTGAAGAGATCGATCACATCTATCCGCGTCTAACGAAACTTGCGCCCGGCAAACCGATTATCGTGGCGGAGTTTGGCTGCGACATTCACGATCGCAAAGTGCAGGCGGCGCAGTGGGCTCGCGCCGCTTTGCAGGATCTCTTCACCAGACGCTGGCCGGCAATTATTGGTTTTGCCTGGTGGAACGAAAGCTGGGAGAACGACGATAACGCCGCGCACAATTCCGACCTCAACATTCTGCACGACCGGGCGCTAACCGCCGCCTTCCGCGAGAAGCTGGAGAAACATCGCGACCAGATTCAGGCGACGCCGTGTCTCGAGGAGAAACGTTAGGCGGCGGAGCCTTTGCCAAAATCACTGCGGCGTTCGATGCTCGGGGATGGTTCAGATCTCGATCGATTATACCGGAGAGCTGCATTGCAGCGCCAAGCACGGCCCCTCGAGTACTATCATCTCGACGGACGCACCGCTCGATAACCAGGGGAAAGGCGAAGCCTTTTCTCCCACCGATCTCGTCGCAACCGCGCTCGGCACCTGCATCGCGACCACAATGGCGATCGTTGCCGAAAGGCACGGGGTGGAATTGAAAGGCCTGACCGTACACGTAGCGAAGGAGATGGCGAACGATCCGCGCCGGGTCGGCCGCCTAACGACCGAGGTGCACATTCCGTTGCCGGCCGATCATCCTGATCGTGAGCTGTTGGAGAAGACCGCGCTCGGCTGCCCGGTCCATCGCAGTCTCCCGCCGGAGATGGAGCGCCCGACCAAATTTTTCTGGGAAGGAAAATCGTAGCCCGGTTCATCGACGAGGTTCGAAGGCTGGCCCGCGCTTCGCCTAACGACCCATCGGTGAATCACGTAGAAAAATTCTTGGGACGAAAACTTGAAGCCGCGGCGGGATTTCCCTAATTTGGTCGTGCAGCGGCCGTTGGACGAAAACTCCACTTTATGAGCGCACCGGACATCCCGCAGGAATATTGGCTTCACCCAGAATTCAGCGGCTCGCTCGACCTCGATCTGGACAACATCCACATCAAGGAATTGCCGCGCCTCGAGATCGACACGTCGATCAAGGAAATCCCGAAAATCGTCACCGACAGCACAATCTCGATGGGGCTAGACGATATCCGCGTCAAGGAGTTGCCGACACTGCATCTCGAACTCAATGTCAACCCAACGCGGGTGCATCTGCCGAGTCATTACAAGATTTGCGCCTCGCTTTTCGGGATCGAATTTTTCAGTTGGTCGTTCTGCGGCGAGAGCATGATGATTAACGAGCCGTATCTCGCGCATCGGACAGAAAAGTGCGAGTGAATGCCTCGCGACTAACGAATTCGTCGCTTCGGATGAAACCGCCAGCCGCCACCGTGCCAAAGGAATGCGAGCTCGGGCCCGCGCCGCTGGTGTTCATCGGTCAGCCGGCGCACTTGCAGGGACATATCGAGCTGCGCAATCGCGGCCGGGAGCAGATGAAAATCAAACATCTGCCGGTGCACGGGATGGACTTGGAAGTTGCGCCCGGCGCGCCCTTCCGTGCGCTACCGGTTTACGCGAAGCTTTTGCCTAACGAACAAAGGAAGGCATCCGCCAGCTTCCGATTAAATCCGCAAACCCCTCCCGGGATTTACAAGGGCGAGATCGAAGCCGCGGGCAGCCGCCGTCCGCTCCAGGTGCACGTCTTGGAAACGTGGGGCGTGCGCTGTGCCCCGGCCTCGCTTTCCCTTAAAGTCGCCCCGGGCGCGCAGGTCGCGCGCACGATTCAACTCCGCAACACCGGCAACATGCCCTACACCCTGAACCGGTCGGCTCTCGTCACTCTGAAAGAGAGAAAAGGTCTGCATGAGGCCATTCACCACGCGATTAAAAATGCCGCCGCCACCAGCACACAGGCCGTGCTCGATGAATTTTTCCGCGAAATGAGCGACCGCGAAATCGAACCGGTCGTGGTGAAATGCAAAACGGCCGAGCGCGAGCTCGCGCCCGGCGAATCACGCACGGTCGAGCTGGAAATGCAGCTGCCGCGAGGGCTCCGCCGCCATCGTCAATATCTCGGCGCGATCGAATTTGAGAACGCCAAAGTGCGACTGGAAATCGAGATTGTTACCTCGGAGGGAAGTCAACATCATGAGTAAAAGCACCGTCTCATCCTCAGCCAGCGCTTGCGCGCCGATGGCCGACCTGGCCGAGCTTGGTACGCGCTTCGTCGATTTAGCCTTCGCGAGCGCGAATGAATTCATCAAACAAAGCTCCGCCTTTTTTTCCGGCACCACGCCGCAAATGTCCGCCTCCCGATCGCCGGGCTGCTGTGTGATTCCGCAGAGCGAATGTCCGCCGCACTGCGCCTGCGAGCTGAGCTGGGAAGCCTCGCCCGGCGAAACAATCCGTTTTGCGATTCAGGTGACGAACCGTTCCAGTGCAACGCACAATTTCATTTTCCAGGCGCAGCCATTTTCGCTCAGCGGCGGATCGTTAGGCGAGATCGCACTGGTCCCGAAAAGCGCGCAGTTGGCCCCCGGGCAGACCGCGGTAGTGGCGGGAGCATTTCAAATCACCGAGGCGTTCACGCGTGGGGCGACCTATCGGACCGAGATTCTCGTCACCGGCGGCTACCAGCAGCACGTCTGCCTCAGCTTGCTGGTCGAGTCGGAGGAAATCGCGCGCTGCACGATCGAGCAGGGCGACCCGCCGATGCGGATTCGCGCCCACGAATGGTATTCGCATTTTCAATGTTCGGAACCTTGCTTTCCCGAGAGGACTTCAACAAACATCGCTGGAAGAGGCTGATTCCCATGACAGAAACCGCGCAACTTTTCGACGAAGTAAGAAACGTTTGGAACCGGAGTCTTCAGGGCAACATGCAGCTCTTCAATCGGTTCGTCGCGCTGGCGAGCGATACGGCGGCGCGCTTTTCCTCGACCGCGGCACAGACCGGCACCTTGCCCTCGCCGAGCGAGACGTTCAACAACCTGCTTCAGCTCAACGTCGCGTATTGGTCTACCCTCACCGATCACGGTTTGTCGTTCGCGAACGATCTGGCCGGCGCGGCGGAAAAAATCCTGGGGGTGCAGCCGAGCGCGGGCGCGAAAGCCGCCGCCACGAGTGTCGAAATCGCCCTGACTGCGTCGCCCGGCGAACGAGCGGTCGCCGCATTTCAGGTCGAGAACAATCAGCTCTATGCACTCCAGGTCGCTTTCCGGGCTGGCGATCTTTTCGATGAGACGGGCGCGCGGCTCAAACTGTCCCCGGTCGTCTTCACGCCCGCCGCCCTCACCTTGCCGGCGAAATCGCAGGCGGTCATTCGCGCGGCGATTGAAGTTTCAGCGGAATGCCAGGTCGGCAAAATCTACTCCCTCCCGATCGAATTGATCGGTTTCCCGGCAAAAACAATGATCGTTAGGCTGCGCGTCGTCTCGGGCAAAACGAGCGCCGCCAAGGTTACTGCGAAGAAAAAGGCTGGGCCCACGGCGAAAAAATCCGCGCGTAAAGCTTCTCGTTAGGCAAGAATACATACCATTGCCGCGCGTCTTTTTTTCTGGGCAGGTCGCGGCCCACCGCTAAAAGTTGGAACATGCCCCGCGTCGCGAACCGGTCGAAATTCGATTCCCGCGCCCTTATCGTCCAAAATGGGGCGGCGGAGAAGTCCAGCCTCCTGCGTCAGGCGCTGACCGCGTCCGGCTTTTGGCCGCACCTCGAACAAGCGCGCCGCCACGCGAAAATTGCGGCAAAAAATTTTCGCATCCTGATCAAGCCCGACTTGGAGATTTTCCGCCGCGGCGATCCGACCGGCACCGATCCCGAGCTGGTCGAGCAACTAATCGACCTGCTGCACGATCGCGGCTTTCGCACCGTTGCGCTTGGCGATGCGAAAAATTCCTCCAGCCTCTGGTTGGAAAATCGTGAAGTCGCCGTGCTCGCCGAGCTGATTGGCTATCGTTATGCGACTGCGAAAGCCCGCGCTTACGACATTCTCGACCTCAGTGACGACCTCGCGACCGGGCCGTTTCCTCCCGAAAGCGTCCTCCACGGAACACCTATCAGCCGCGCCTGGCTCGAGGCCGACTACAGGATCAATTTCGCGAAAAATCGCACCGACGAAGAATTTGGTTTCGCGCTTTGCCTGCAAAATCTGCTCGGGATTTTACCGCTACGGGACAAAGACCTTCATTACCGGCATCGCCTCCAGGCGCCCGAGGTTTGCCTCGAGCTGCTGCGCAACGTGCCGGCGCATTTCAATCTCATCGACGCCTTCGTCAGCAACCACGGCAGCGAAGGCGCACGCACGCCACATCCGCTTGAGACGCGCACCATCATCGCGAGCCAAGACACCTTGCTCGCCGATTGGGCGGCGGCGTTGAAAATGGGCCTCGATCCCTATACCTCGGCGATCAACGCCACGGCCTTGCGGACGGTCGGCCTACCCGAGCGCTACGAAATCGCCGGTGACCTCGCGCCTTATTCCGGCTGGATCAACGTGCCGCCGATGATGCTCGACTCGGTGAAAGCGCGAAATCAGTCGATTGCATCCAGTCGAATCGTCAGGCCATGGTTGCAATCGGTCGATCGCGAACTATTCCCCTTCAAGGATTTGCCTAACGATCGCATCAATCTCTTTTTCAACCGCTATTTTTCGCAGATCGATGCCAACCCAGCGGCTTTCTCGCTTCTCCTCGCGTTCAATTATTTGATCGGGTTCGCGCAGCAAAATCTCGAAGCCTTGGAGATTAATTACGCGAAAGAGCGCCTGCGCTGGAGGGACGCGCCGCTCGGCTTCGACCCCGCCGCCTACAGCGCAGCCGATTACGAAGCGGTCGAAAACTATATGCGACCTCTGGAGCGCATCATTCGCGAAACGCCGCCCGAGCCTAACGGCTTGCGCTGGCGTTATCTCGACGGCTCGATTCTCTTCCAATTCTCCCATGTCGTTCCGGTTTCATTTTCCAAGTTCTGCTCCCGCGTCGAGATCGCGAAGGCGGTGCAATCGATGAACGACTACATTGGCGGCGCCTGCGTCGTCGTCAGGCGCAACCGCGCGGGCAAAGTCCTCTATCAAGCGGAGCGCAACATCTATTTGCCGCAGCCAAATTGGATCGCGTTCTTCAACGGCAAATACATCGACGTCGGCAAACTCGAATACGTCGAGTATCAAAAGAATGCCCAGCGCATTTTCTGGCGCACGATTAAAAGCACCAACCAATCGGCTGATTTCGACGACGGCATCGTCACCTTTGCAGCCGAAAACGTTCGGCAGACGCGGATCACCATTGTCGCGCGGCAGAAGTTCAGCCTGCCACTTTTCTGGCAGGCCGTGAACATCGATCTGCTGCCGTCGCTGAAACGCACGCTGGTCGTCGATGCCTACACGCGGTATTTCCGACAAACGATCGCGAATTTTGAAGCTCAGTTTCAGGGACGCGAATTTCGCATCGGCCACGCCTGGAACCTGCAGGAAGGCGAAACCGAGATCGATCCGGAGGCGCGCCTAACGATCCTGGTCGATTGGTTAGGCAAGATCGGCCAGGCGCTTGCCGGGAACTTCGGCGATCTATCTGGGCTGCTGCGTCAATTCGGCCTCACCCCGCCTAACGAAATCGCGCTGGAGGCACAAATCGACGAGGAAGGATTCCGCCATTTCCCCGGCAGGACCGCGACCGCGCCGCCAGTTGTTCTGACGAACCTTTTTGCATCCGCGGGCCGCGAAGCATCCGGTTTTTTTCTCGATCTCGCCGATGCCATCCGCAAGGACATCGGCGCCGCGACGAAGAGCGGGTGAACCCGGCGGCCTCTGCACGATGAAGGCGCTCGTCACTGGTGCGACAGGGTTGGTCGGCGCGAATCTCGTGCGCGAACTACTCGCGCAGAATTACGAGGTGCGCGCGCTCGTCAGGCCGACGAGCGATCTGCGCGCGCTCGGCGGGCTCGAGGTGGAAACTTGCGTCGGCGACGTTCTCCAGCCGGAAACGCTGGTCTCCGCGGCGAGTGGTTGCGAGATCGTCTTTCATGCCGCCGCGATTTTTTCCTATTGGAAGACCTCGGCAGAGCATCTGCAAAAAATCGCGGTTACGGGAACACGCAACGTCTTAGACGCGGCGAGTCGCGGCGGCACGCGGCGCGTCGTGCTCACTTCCTCTACCGTCGTGCTCGGCTCGAGCCGCACGCGGGAAGTGCGCGATGAAAGCAGCCTCTGCAACGAGACCGACGCGTATTCGCTCGCGAAAATGCGCCAGGAAGAAGTCGCGTTTCGATGCGCGGCGCACTTCGGCCTCGAGTTGGTGGCAGCATGCCCGGCGATGTGCCTCGGACCGAATGATTACCGGCTCAGCCCAAGCAACGCGATCATTTGTTCCTATCTAAAAGATCCGTTCCGGCTCACCTGGCCGGGCGGTTGCAATCTGGTTTCAGTGCGCGATGTGGCGCGTGGCCAGATCTTGCTCGCGCGCAAAGGCAAGCCGGGAGAGCGCTACATTCTGGGCTCGGAAAATCTCGAATGGCCGGCGTCTCATCGGCTCATTTCCGAGTTGTGCGGCGTGGAGGGGCCGAAGTTTACCGCCAATCACACCTCCGCATATCTCGCCGCGACCGCGCAGGAAATGATCTCCGCTTTGACGCGTCAGCCCCCGCTCAGCACCCGCACGCAGGCGAAAATGGTTGGGCGTTTTTATTGGTACAGTTCGGCCCGCGCGCAATCGTTAGGCTACGCCCCGCGGCCAGCCCGCACCGCGCTGGCGGAGGCGGCAGCGTGGTTGTTAGGCAGCGCACATTTGCCGAAAATGGTGCGGACAACGCTGCGGCCGGGACGCGAAATTTACCGGGCTTGGGAAAAATTGGGCGAAAAAAATGCCAATTTGCCCAACGACGGCGGGAGAGTTTGAGGCGGGCATTTTCCTCCATGAAAATCGTCACCGTCAGCATCTTGAAACATCCCCGGGAGAAAGTCTGGCTCGTGATTCGCGATCGCCTGCCCGAGTTGGCGCCTTACCTCGAGGAGATCGAAAGCATCCGCGTCGAGAAGCGGGAGAAAGCCGGGCCGGATGTCGTGCGTCTGACGAATATCTGGAAGGCCAAACCGAAGCTGCCCGCGGTCGTTTCCGGGCACGTCAAGCCGGAGATGTTTTCCTGGACGGATCACGCCGAATACGATGCCAAAACCTCTGTCTGCCGCTGGCGGCTCGAACCGCATTTTTTTTCGCAGCGGATTCATTGCGTGGGCACGACACGCTATCAGCCGGCGCTGGGCGGGCGTGGCACGCGTATCGATTTCGAGGGGGAAATCAACCTGCTCGCAAATAATCTGCCGGGCGTGCCGGCGATTTTGGAAGGCGCGGTCGCCGTCGCGATGGAGGCTTTTTTGAAAACGCTTGTCCCGAAAAATTTTCGTAAGCTCACCCAGGCGGTCGAGCGATTTCTCGACGCGCCGTCTTTGCCTAACGAACGCCGCTCGCGACCGGGTTGATGAGATAGCTGTGATGAAAGCCGAGGCGCGGATCGGCCAATCTCGGCAGACTAACGAACTCCTGCAGGTCCGGCATTTTCACCCGCAGCCGCATCTGCTTCGAAGGATAATCGTAAAGCGTGATGTGGTTCAGGCCGCGGTTGGCGGTGAAGAGCAGCGTCTGATCCTTCGATAGCTGGCAGGCATAAATCGAGTCGAGCAAGGTGAAACGGCTCACCCGCAACGCCCCCATAAAGTGCCGGGTGCTCGCGAAGAAATTCGCGCGACAAAATGTGTCGTAAACCTGCGTCGCCATCTGCCGCGTCGCGCGAAGCGCCGCCGGCAAAGCAGGGCGCTCGTCGATGATGCGAAACTTCGCGAAGCTCTCCAAGTCGATGAACACGATCGTCTGGCTCGCGCCGTTGCAAAAAATCAGTTCCCGATCAGAGATCGTGACGTCGGAATTAATGTGGGCCGGGGTGTCACGGCTCGCCGCCCAATGCCGCGTGACCTGTTTGCTGACCGGATCGATTTCGTAAGCGTATTCCTTCAAATAAGCGATGGCCCATTCGTGGTAATCGACATGCTCCTGCGGAAAAACGCGGAAGGAGACGCAGTAAAAAAGATCCTTCGTGCGATGCGGGATGAGATGCCAGCAGGTGGTCGGCAGCGGAATGCGCGTCGCCTCGCCGGTCTTCATGTCCCAGACGCCGACTTCGCGCGCCTCACCACGACGCCCGAATGCCGGATTGTCCATCGAGCCGTAGCAGAGATAGCGCCCGGAGGCGGTCACTTTCATCGCATGCGGCAACTTTACTTTGTGCGGACCGAGTTTTTCGCCTTTGCTGAGGTCGCGAATATTGAAGCGATAAAAATAATCGCCGACCGCCGTAATGATTTCCTGGTTATTCAGCCAGATGGAATGGGTGCTGCCGCGCAGACTCGTGTCGTTCGTCTCGAATCGCAGCGTGGAAGTGCGGTCGTATTCGCTCAGCGTTTTCGCGTCGTAAAAAACGAGGTGCTGCCCGAGGTTGCCGAGATAGGCGTGCGTGCCCGCAGGATTGACGTTGACCGCGTGGGCCGCCGCCACGCCATCGTAGAAAATGACTTTGTAAGCGTAGGAGTTGTCCGCCGGATCGAAGAGAAAAAGGCAAACCCCGGCCATGCCTTCGAGGCCATTGATGCCGTTGCCGTCGAGTGCAATGTGAAACGCGTAGGGATAACTCGAGCGGGCCCGTTTTTTTTCTTCAGCGGCTGCCGGGCCGACGGGAGCGGTGCTCATCGCGGGTGGATTAGCAGGTTTTGCGCTGCGAGGGAATTCGAAACTTGCCCGTCGAGTTCGTTAGGCGAGTTCGTCAAATCCGACCGATCTCAGCTCCATTCGTTAGCCGTTAGGCCGGTCGAGTAGTTTTGCGTGGTTGCGCGGCTGGCGTTTCTTCCAGTTCCCCTTGTGATAGGCGTAGCCAGCGATGAGCGGCATCGCGACGGTCGCTTCCGCATAGACCATCTGCTCGGCACCGAGATCGACCTTGCCCCAGGAGTTCGCTTCTTTCAGGGTCGAACCGGAGAGCGCACCGTCGCGGTCGTCGGCGACCGTGATTTGCACAGCGTATTTGTGCATCCCGACGTCGAAACCGAGGTAATCGCCCGCCACCACTGTGTCCTGGGCAAAGTTCTTCGGCACGCCGCCACCAATCATGAAGAGGCCGCTCTGTTTCGAATCGATCTTGACCTTGGTCAGCTCGAGAAAATCCTTCGCCGAATCGATGCTGAGATGTTTCTCCGGGTTTTTGTATTGATGATGAATCAAACCAAAACCCGCGCTGCAATCACTGAAGGCCGGACAGAAAATCGGCACGCCCTTTTCAAACGCGGACAGCACCACTGAGTTCTTCGTTTTCCCGCGCTTCTGTAAATAGCGGCCCATTTCACGAATGAATTCTCTCGAGGAATACGGCCGCGGCTCGAGTGCGTCGGCGATCTCGCCGCAAGTCGCGTCGCAAATCCGGAGCTGATCTTCGTCGATGTAGGTGTCGTAGATGCGATCGATCGCGAGCCGGCGCAAGACGTCGTCACTCATGAAGATGTCGCCTTTGTAGTGCTTGAAACCGAGCGCTTCGAAGAAGTCCTGGTCGACGATGATGGCGCCGGTGGACACAATCGCGTCCACCATGTTGTTTTCGACCAGGTCGACTACCACCTGCTTCAAACCCGCGGAGATGAGCGAGCCGGCGAGACAGAGGATGATGGCGCAATTTTCTTCCTGCAACATCTGGTCATAAATCTGCGCGGCGCGCCCGAGATCGCGCGCCGAGAAGGCCATTTTGCTCATGGCCTCGACCAGCGGAACGACGTTGTGCTCTTTGATGTCGATGTGCTCGACAACTTCGACAAGGAGATCAGATTTTTTCGGTTTCATAGGGTAGAGCAAGTTTCCAGCTTGCTCGGTCGCTGCAACCTGGAAGCTTGCGCTACTCTTCCGGATACAACCACTTCATGTAATCGGCCACGCCGGCTTCGAGGGAAAACCGGGGCTCGTAGCCTAACGAATTACGCGCATTGGTCAGATCCGCCTCAGTGTGGTTCTGGTAGTGGGCGTGCGGATTGTCGAAATATTCCGGCTCGAAATTTGTGCCTAACGTCTGGTTGAGAATCGCAATCAACTCATTGAAAGAGCGCGCCTGGCCAGAGCCGAGATTGTAAATGCCGCTCTCCTTTGCCTCCAGGGCGCGGAGCGTTCCCTGCACGATGTCCTGCACGTAAACGAAATCGCGCCTCTGTTCGCCGTATTTGAAAACGCGCGGGCGTTGTCCGGCCTTCATTTGTCGCGCAAGATGCAGAATCATGCTCGCCGGCACGCCTTTGTGCGCTTCGCGCGGCCCGTAGACGTTGAAATAACGCAGGCCGACAATCTTCCATCCGGGATCATCCGCCGCGCCGCGCCGCGCGAGATTATCCATGATCACCTTGGAGAAGGCGTAGACATTCGCCGGGGCGGCCTCGTCCGCTTCCCTGTTCACCCCGCTGGCCGCGCCGTAGGTCGCGGCTGAGGAAGCGTAGACGATGCGGGTCCGATTCGGCTGCGCAAAACGGAGCAGCCGCCGAAAACTCTCCACGTTGTCGTGCACCTGCGGGAATTGATCGTGCAGGGTCGTGTCGGTGATGGAGGCGAGATGAAAAATTCCATCGAATGCTTCGTCGCCAAATTGCATCCGCCAGTCGAGCGAGGCGAGATTGGCGGTGACAAAATCGCCGTGATAACCGCGCAGATTCTTGAAATCGCCCGAGCGGAAATCATCGATCACCGTGAGGCGGGCATTCGGGTATTTCTCCTGCAGGCCCAGGGTTAGATTGGAGCCGATGAAACCAGCACCGCCGGTGACGAGAAAGTTGAGGGTTTTGGAGTCCAAAGCACGAAAGTTTCGAGGAAGCTGACAGATAAATCTTGAGCGCGGAAGCGCAACTCACTACTTCTGAGCGCAGTTCTTTGCGAGTTTGATTCGTGGATCGGCGCAAGAAATCTCGTGTGAACCGGGAGCAGTTGCGCTGCTGTAACTGGAAACAACTTCCCAGGAGCCAATCGTCGGGCACGTGCCCGACGGTGAAGGCGGGAAGAAGGACGAAGCCAGTTGAGAGCCGAGAGTTGAGAGTTGAGAGAAAAAACGCGGAAACGCGCGCCTTCTCTTCGCCCCTCAACTTTCAACTAAAAACTCTCAACTTCTTCAAATACCAGGAGCCAGAATATTTGCCCGCTCCACCTCATTCGTGTGGTCCGCGGTAGCGGCGGTCTTTGACCGCCGGCCTTCTACGCGTGCCCCGCGACAAAACTTCTTCGCAAAAAGAAGAATGAGAGCCGTGGCGAAGCGCCGACAGGGTGACGAGTCCGCCTCTCAAAATTGGAGGTAACTTGTCATGTTGAATCGTCGCATGCGGCGGTGGTTGGTCTTGGGGTTCTGCTTTTTCGCGGGATCGTCAGGCGTGAAAGCGCAGGACGCGGTTTCGAGTCCGACGCCCGTGCCGGAATCGGAGGAAATTGTCGTGAGCGCGACGCGCGTTCCGACGCCGGAGGAAGATTCGCCCGCGAGCGTGAGTGTCATCACTGCGGAGGATCTCGAGCAAAAACAAACCGAGCGCGTGGCGGATGCGCTGCGCGAAGTGCCCGGCTTGTCGGTCGTGCAAACGGGAACCGCGGGACAACTCACTTCCGTTTTCACCCGTGGATTGAACAGCGAGCAGACGCAGGTTCTGCTCGACGGCATTCCGATCAATCAGGGTCTGGCCGGGCTTTTTAATTTTGCCGACCTAACGACGGACGATATCGATCGGATTGAGATCGTGCGCGGGCCGCAGAGCACGATTTACGGCCCGAGCGCGCTTGCCGGCGTCATTCAAATTTTCACCAAAGTCGGCCACGGCCCGCCCACCGGCGAGGTCAGCGCGGAAGGCGGTTCCTACGACACATTTCGCGAAGCGTTCGCCAGCTCCGGGAGCTGGAAGCAATTCGATTATTCGTTAGGCGGGAGCCGGCTCGATACCGACAACGCGCGGCCTAACAATCAATATCGCAACACCGACGCGGTCGCGAATCTGGGCTGGTCGCCGAACGACCAGCTGCGGATCAGCGGTTTGTTTACCTATTCATTGTCCGACGCGGGCAATCCAAATTCGATCTTCGCGCCGCGGCCGTTCGATAATTTACTGACCGAAATCTGGCTGATCGCGCCGCACCTCGATTTCAAGCCGTTCGATTGGTGGGAGCACAAATTGATCGTCGATTATGATCACGAACGGCAGGTCAACAATCCCAACGATGACGGTTTCACCGGCCCAACCCGCGCGCTTTTCAAGCGCCTAACGATCGATTACCAGAACGATCTCCGCCCGGCGCACTGGCTCACTCTGACGAGTGGCTTCTTCTACAGCGACGTCGTGAGCGGCGACGAGCAACCGTTTGTCTCGCAGGCTTTCGGGCCGGAGCCGACTTTTCTGCACGATCACACCGATGAGACCGCGGGATTCTTGCAGGCCAGCGCGACACCGTTGGCTGATTTGAATCTCGTCGCCGGTGGTCGCTTCGATCACTTCAATCAATTCTGCGACGTCTGGACTTACCGGTTCGCGGGCCGTTACACAATCGAAAAGACGGAGACGATTTTGCATGCGAGTTATGCGACCGGTTTTAGTCCGCCCACCAGCCAGGACAAGATTTTCGGAAACAACTTCAATCTCGATCCCGAAAAGGTGCGCGGCTTCGACGCCGGCCTGACGCAAAGTTTATGGGAGCAGCGCCTGACGATCGGTGCGACCTATTTTCACAACGACCTCTCGAACGTCATTGGCTACAACGGCGAATTCGATCTCGTGAATCTCGGCGCCGCGCGCACCCAGGGTTTGGAGATCGAGGCGCACGCGCGCCCGCTCGAGAACCTGGCGCTGGCCGCGAGCTACACCTATCTCGACGCGCAGAACACCTCCGCGGCCGACATTTCGCAACTGCCCGGCGCGCGTCTCCCGCGACGCCCGCGAAATGAAGTCTACTTCTCCGCCTCCTACCTTTGGTGTCGCAAATTGCGGACGACGGCGGAGGCGAAATTCGTCAACGCGCGCGAAGAGCTGAACTTCGGCGGCCCAAATTTCGACATCGAGGATTATTCATTTGTGAACTTCGCTGCCGAGTACGCGTGCAACCGGCACCTGACGATTTTCGGCCGGGTCGATAACCTGACAAATGAGCACTATGCGGAGGTGTTTGGTTTCCCGGCTTTGGGTCGGGCGGTTTACGGCGGATGCCGGGTATCCTTCTAGTGCGAGCGACGACGAGGCGTCCGTTCTACCAGCACTCTCAGGGAAGAACGATCGTGGCCAGGGACACCCGCGGAGCGTTTGCTAAAAATGTGTTCCGGTAAAGCAACTGCGTCCCCCAATAAACCTCAATATAATAAGGATCGGCCCGCATCGGCACGTTGGAGAAATAATAATAACCTCCCGGATTGGTAATCGCAGGCGAGCTGCGTCCCACGGCGGGGTGAACGAGTGAGACAGTGACGCCCGGGACCGGCTGGCCCGACGACCGATAGACGTAACCTTCGACAAGCGAGACCGGCGCAGTTTGCGCGGTGGCGGCAGTCGCGCCGAACAAAATTGCGCCAAGGAAAAATAAACCGGCAAGGGAATGGGAAAGTGATTTCATTAGTTAAACGTCGTTTTGGCCTCGAGCGGCGGGAGCGCCGTGTTCGGCGGCGGGGCCACGATCGTGCCGACAGCCGGCTTGGCTGCCACCGCCTCGAAAGCCATCTTTGGGAGTGCCAGAACGCCGTCCTTCGTTTTCGAAGCATCGAGTGTGAAACGCCTCGATTCCGGTTTGCAGCCCGCTGCCTGCACCAGCACCTCCACTCGCCGCACATCGGGATAAACAATCATGTTGAAGTTCCCATCGGAGTCCGGCACAAGGGTACTCCATTCCGGCGACGTGACGTGGATCGTGACACCCGAAGGATCAGCGCCGTCCACTTTACCCTGCAAGGTAACGGGATTGATTTTTGGCGAATAAAACAACCCCACCAGAACGAAAGCCAACCCAATGATGAACAGCCCGAGCGCAGGATAACGCGTTTGAATCTTGAGCAGTTTTTGAAACTCGAGCGAAACAGCTTCATCCGGCCCGGCCTGCTGCAGCGTGATCGCGCCTTTATAGAGCAGGCAGATTCCGCCCACGACCATCACGAGGCCGCAAACGGCGCTGCTCACAATCGTCCAATCGAGCGTCGTCATGCCGAGCATAAATCCCTCGGTCGAGTTCATAACCGAATCGGCGTCCGGCTGGCAATATTATTTCTTGCGCTCGCGATGGTGCGCTTGAAGGGCGCGGCCACCGTGATTAGTCAACAGGGATGAGTCCGCTCCTTTATTTTTTTCTCGGCCTGACGGGCGGCGGCCTCCTCGCCGCCCTCGGATTTTTGCTCCTGCGGCGCGGGCCGCAAAACGATCCGATTTTGTTAGGCAAGATTGAAGCGTTTCGCCAGGCGCAGGAGCGCGAGGAGCGGTCGCGGGACGAGGAGGCCGCGCGTTTGCGAGAAGAAACGGCCCGGGCAGCGAAAGCCCAGCGCGAGGAGTTAAGCGCGGCCATGAAAAGTCTGGGCGAGACGAATCTTAAATCGATCGCGGAAATCGGCGCGATTTTGAAAAGCCAGCTCGAAACTGTCGCGACGCAGACCGGGAAGCTGACCGAATCAAACGAAGCGCGGCTGGAGAGTTTACGCTCGGTGGTCGACCTGCGTTTAAAGCAGCTCCAGGAAGACAACGCACAGCAGATCGAGAAAATGCGCTCTACGGTCGACGAGAAGCTGCAGGGAACGCTCGAAAAACGTCTCGGCGAATCGTTCCAGATGGTGAGCGAACGCCTCGAGCGCGTGCACCAGGGTCTTGGCGCGATGCAGCAACTGGCAAGCGACGTCGGCGGTCTGCAGCGCGTCCTGACGAACGTGAAAACGCGCGGCGCCTGGGGCGAAGTGCAACTCGGCGCGTTGCTCGAGGAGGTGTTGGCGCCAGAACAGTTCGCGCGCAACGTCCGAACCCGCGAAAGCAGTAACGAGAATGTGGAGTTCGCCATCCGCCTGCCCGGGAATGAAAACGGCGCGCCGATCTGGTTGCCGATCGACGCCAAGTTTCCGGTCGAAGATTACCAGCGCCTGGTCGCAGCCCAGGAAAGCGCAGACCCGGTCGCAAGCGAGCAGGCGATGAAAAACCTGGAGACGCAGTTGCGCAAAAGCGCGAAAGATATTTGCACAAAATACATCAACCCGCCGCAGACGACGAACTTCGCTCTCATGTTCCTGCCCGCCGAGGGACTTTACGCGGAAGCGATCCGGCGAATCGGCCTGGTCGAACAAATGCGGCGCGAGTGTAACGTGATTTTCGCCGGACCGACCACGTTGGCGGCTTTGCTCAATAGTCTGCAGATGGGATTCCGCACCCTCGCGATCCAGAAAAGCTCGAGCGAAGTCTGGAGCCTGCTCGCCACCGTGCGGACCGAGTTTGGAAAATTCGGCAGCTTGCTCGAGGGCGTGAAGAAGAAACTGGAACAGGCCTCAAACCAGATCGAGGACGTGGCGCGCAAGTCGCGCACGATCGAGAAGCGGCTCAACCGGGTCGAGGAGCTGCCCTCGCATCCCGAGCCGCTGCTGCCGGATTTGTTGCCTAACGAAGAGCAGGAGGAAGAACCATAGCAGGCTGTAGCCGCCCGGCGCGAAGCGCGGGTAGTGATGTCGTTCTCGCACGAGTCCGCGCTTCGCACCGCACAGCGGCTACAAGACCGCATCCCACTTGCTCTTGTCCGTCAGCATCATTTCACGCAGGAGGCGGATTGGCGGCATGCCGTGGTCGAGCACTTCGTTTTGGAATTTCTCAAGAGAAAATTTTGCACCCTCCTGCGCTTTGTAATCGTCGCGCAATTTCAGGATCTGTAACTTGCCCAGGGTATAATTGAGATAGCCCGGATCGAAGGTCCCGCGCATCGCTTCGGCGAGCGCCGGCTTCTCTTCGTAGTAGCAGTTCTCGTGGAAAAACCTGGCCGCATCAGCAACCGACATTCCCTGGGTATGCATCTTGATCGAGACGCAAAGCCGACAAAGGCGGAGCAACGCTTCGTCTGCCTGCGCCATGCGGTATTTCGCGGCTTGAATTTTTTGTTCCGGGGTCGGATTCGGCGCACTACCAAAGCCTTCATCGAGCATCATTTGCTCGGTGTAATGCGCCCAGCCCTCGATAAACGCATAGCTGCTAAAGACCTTCTCCATTTTCGGCACGCTCGAAGCGTTCAAGTGCAGGAATTGCACGTAATGCCCGGGATACGCCTCGTGAATCGAGACGATGTCAGTCGTGTAATGATTGAACGCGCTCAGCCATTCGTCCTTTTGTTTGTCGGTCCAGGCGTCCTCGCTTGGCGTGACGTAGTAGTAAGCTTGAGTCGCTTTCCTCTCGAAGGGCCCGGGCGTGTCCATCGAAGCGAAGGTCGTCGCACGACTGAACTGCGGCGTGGCCGTCACCGTGGGGCGGACGTCAGATGGGATCGCGACGATGTGATGATCGAGCACGAACTGCCGGATCTGATCCAGGTCCTTTGCCACCTCCGGTATGAGCTCACCTGGCTTCGGATGTTCGCTCTGAATTTCCTTGAAAACGTCGAGCGGCTTCTTCTTTGGGTCGATAATTTTCGCGGCGGCGGCAAAGACATCCTGTTCCTCTTTTAACCGCTGCAGACCAAGTGCGAGGATTTTGTCCGGCGGCAGATCAACCAGCTCGGTGCCGGCGAGCATGCGCTGATATTTGGCCGTCCCAAGGGCGAAGCCGGCCGTCGCTTTCGGCAGCTTTTCCTTCGTCAGCCAGGCGGCGTAATCACGCAGGGCTGCCACGGACTTCTTGTTCGAGTCCTGAAAGGCTTCACTGAGTTGCTCGTCGTCCAAATCCTTTACCGCCGCGACCAAATCCTTCTCGAGGAAATTTGCCGACCCGTTGGCAATCTGGATCGCGAGCTCGACGTATGGTTTCGGCAAAACCGTGGCGAGATTCGTCTTCGCCGCAGTCATGATGTTGGAGGTTTGATCCTCGATCGTAACGATGTCCCGCACCCGATCATCGAGCGGCTTGAAGTCGCGTTTGATGTAGATATTGACGTCGATCGCTCGCGCGTAGGTCATCGGGTTTTTGTCGAATGCGCCCATGTCCTCGATCTTGAACAATTCGCCGGCGATTGCCGCCAGAAGGATGCGGCGGTCGATGTCGCCACGCTTGCTCAGGCTCGCCGGATCGATCCCGGAAAACAGCCTCCGAAAGCGATGCAAGCGTTCGATTTCCGCATCAATCGCGAGCCGGCTGTAATCCCCGATCTTGCCATCAAATTGGTGCAACCCGAGGGCCACGCCGCGCAGCGGCCGGGCCGCCAGATAGCCGCCGACGAAATCGAGCGCGAGTTTGTCGAAATCCGCATCCCCTTTTGCCGTTTCGGTCTCGGCCGCGAAAGCGGGACCGATCATGCCTAGGAAAAGAATGATCAGCAAGAGCGAGCGGCACGGCGATTTCATCGGGCCAGTGTAAAAGTGGATTTCGGGCTTGTCATGCCCCGCCGGTTGGCAAAAGCGGAGGAATGAACGACAGTCGCTTCGGTAGCGTCCAATCATGAAAATTATGAAGCGTTCCTGGCCGTTGGGCAGACTTCTTTCGGCGGCTGCCGCCGCTATTTTTCTCTGGACTGCCGTCGCGACAGTGCACGCGGCTGATCCCGAGCCGGCTGCGACCGGCCCGACTGACGACAACGGTTACTCCGAGATCGGGACCTTCGCCAAGGCGGTCGAGCTCATCCGGCAGGATTACGTCGATGGCAGCAAAGTGAGCTATCACGATCTCATTTACGCCGCGATGAAGGGCATGCTCTCCTCGCTCGATCCGCACAGCCAGTTCATGGATTCGGATGATTTCAAGGACATGCAGGAAGACACCCGCAGCCGCTTTAACGGCCTCGGCGTCGAGGTCGCAATCCGTGACGGAGTGCTCACGGTCGTGGCGCCGATGGAAGACACGCCCGCCGCCATGGCCGGTATCCAGGCGGGCGACCAAATATTAAAAATCAACGGCTCATCGACCGAGAAGCTGAGCCTGCAGGACGCGATCGACGTCCTGCGCGGTGAGCCCGGCCAGAAAATCACCCTGACGATTCTGCGCCCCTCGACGAGGGCGATCAAAGACTACGCGCTGGAGCGAAAGGAAATCAAAGTGGCAAGCGTCAAAGGCGCGCGCTTGCTCGATCCGGACCTGACTGGGCCGTTCAAGGTCGGCTATGTGCGCATCGTGCAATTTAATGAGCCGACGGCGGAGGATTTCGGCAAGGCGCTGGACGATTTGCAGAAGCAGGGGATGCAGGCCCTCGTACTTGACCTGCGCAATAACCCAGGCGGGTTGCTGAATAGCGCGGTCGATGTGCTCGGGCAAATTCTTCCGCCCAACACCAAGGTCGTCTCGACCAAGGGCCGCGCTCCTTCGCAGAAACATGATTATTCGACCCCCGCAGGAGTGAAGGAGCGGCCGCGGTTTCCGCTCGTGGTTTTGGTGAACGAAGGCAGCGCCAGCGGATCGGAAATTGTGGCGGGCGCGCTGAAAGATTTGCACCGCGCGATCGTGGTGGGCGAAACGACCTTTGGCAAAGGCTCGGTGCAAAACGTCATGCAGTTGCCCGACGGATCGGCCCTGCGCTTTACGACCGCGAAATATTACACTCCGAGCAAGACAGTGATCCAGGGCAATGGCGTGGTGCCAAACATTCTCGTCCCGCTGACCGCGGACCAGGACCGCGCCGTCGCGATCTTGCGCAACGACGACAAAATACCACCGGCCGAAGTGACCAGCATGATCAAGACAAAGGATCTGCAAATGATGCGCGGAATTGACGCGCTTAAAGGCGTCATGATTTACGCGCAACAGACCGCGCCGAAGGGCAGTGCGGTGAAGAAGTGAATTCCAAGACAAAGAACAAGAAGAATACGAAGGAGTTTTTTGTCAGTTGTTAGTTTCGTGGTTTTCGTCTCCCGCGCGGTGAAATGAAGTCACTGCTTCTCGCGATCGAGACCTCCTGTGACGAAACCGCGATCGCGATCCTGCGCGGACGCGCCTTGCTCGCGAGCGAAATCGCGTCCCAGGTCGCGGCGCATCAGCCTTACGGCGGGGTGGTGCCGGAAGTTGCCTCGAGGCATCATCTCCGGAACGCGCCCCGGCTCCTCCAAGCCGCAGTTGCTCATGCCGGTATTTCGTTAGGCGAAGTCGACGCCTTTGCCGCCACCAGCGGTCCTGGCCTGGCCAGCTCGCTTATGATTGGCGCCTCGCTCGCAAAAGGACTTGCCCTTGGTTTCGCGAAACCGTATCTCGCCGTCAACCACCTTGAAGGTCATTTGGTTTCGCCCTTCTTCGGGAGCGAACACGGAATAAAGCCTAACGTTTCCCTGATCGTGAGCGGCGGCCACACGCTGCTCGTGGATGTCAACGCCATCGCCGATTACCGGATCCTCGGGCGCACGGTCGACGACGCGGCCGGCGAAGCTTTCGACAAGGTGGCCAAAATGCTCGGGCTTGCCTATCCGGGCGGACCCGAGATTGAAGGCTGCGCGCAGGGCGGCGATCCGACGCGGTTCGATTTGCCCCGCGGCATGCTCCACTCGGGCGACGCGAATTTCAGCTTCAGCGGATTAAAGACGGCCGTACGCTATTTGCTCCCGAAATTGGCGCGCACGCCTGACGAAGAGCGGGACTTGTGCGCCTCGTTTCAACGGGCGGTGGTCGATGTGCTGGTCGCGAAGACAATCGCGGCGGCGCGCGCGGCAGGTCGTGAGCTGGTGACCGTCAGCGGCGGCGTCAATTGCAACGGAGATTTGCGCGCCCAGATGTCGTTAGGCTGCAAGCGCGCCGGACTCGAGCTGCGCTTCGCCGCGCCACGCCTTTGCACCGACAACGCAGCCATGATCGCCTACGCCGCCCAGTTGCACCTCGCCCGCGGCGAATCGACTCCGCTCGCAAGCGAGATCGATCCCAATCTTGCGCTTGCCTAGAGTCGTTCCGGGGAGCCTGCGCTCCCCGGAATCTAGTATTCGCGCTCGAGGAGATAATTGGCCAAAGCGTGCAACGTCTGGCCGCGTTCGCCTAACGACCTCAACGCGTCATGCGCCCGTCGCGTCAGGCGGGCGGCTTCGGCCCGCGATCTTTCCAGTCCCAGCACCGAAGGATAGGTCGCCTTATGCGCGGCGGCATCTTTCCCCGCACTCTTGCCCAGTTTCTCGCTCGTCTGAGTCACATCCAGAATGTCGTCGATCACCTGGAATGCCAGTCCAAGCGCGTAGCCGAAATCGCTCATGGCGCCCAGTTGTGTCGGGGTCGCGTTTGCGCTCATCGCACCGAGTCGGACGGAGGTCGTAAGGAGCGCAGCCGTTTTATTCTCGTGTATGTAACGCAGTTGCGCGCGGTTGATCCGTTTGCCTTCACCTTCCAGGTCAGCCACCTGGCCGGCGATCAGTTTGCGGCTCCCGGCGGCAACGGCAATTTCCCGGAAAATCGCGCGCAGATCGTAGCGCGGCCATGCTTCCGCCTGGGCGCTGATCTCAAAGGCAATCGTGAGGAGCGCGTCACCCGCCAGCACTGCGATGCCATCGCCAAAGACCTTGTGACAGGTCGGGCGTCCCCGGCGGAAGTCGTCATTATCCATGCTCGGGAGATCATCGTGAATGAGCGAGTAGGTGTGGATGCACTCTACCGCGCAGGCCAGCGGCAGCGCGCTTTTCGTTAGGCCAGCACAGGCTTCGGCTGCAGCCAGGCAAAGGATCGGACGGAGGCGTTTGCCACCGGCGAAAAGCGAATAGCGCATTGCCTTGTGGATTGTGGCCGGCTTGATTGACGCCTTCGGCAGAAAACCGTCGAGCGCGCGATCGACCTCTCTCTGGCGGGCGATGAGATAGCGTTTCAGATTCACGATCTCGCGAATGTGGAAAATACGGGGATGTTGCGCAACCGGAAGTTAGGCTTCACCGCCCGACTTTCCGGTGTTCACCCTCCCACGGCCTGGTAATGTCCGAGGCCCCGCTTCCACATCAGCTTGGCCGCGGCCCACATGGCGAACACCCAGCCGCATTGGATGGCGAGCCCGGCGAGCATCTCCGCACCACGCAGCCGTCCCTGAAAAATCGCGATCGGGCAAAAGAGCTCGTAATAAAACGGCAGCCATTTCATCACCGCCTGGATCGTGGGTGGCATGATGTCGAGCGGGAACATCTGACCGCCGAGGAAATACTCGAAGCTGTAAACGATGAAGACGATGGTCGAAATCTCTAGAATCCAGAAAGCCATCATGGAGAGCGCGTAGGTAAGAAAGAACTGGATCAGGGCCGACATCACCATCGAGAAGAGCGCCGTCGCCCAGGTAAGAGCGTCGTTAGGCAAAATTATGAAGTGCCGGAAGTAAAGGAAGATGGCCGCGATGGGCAGAATCGTGACCGCGGTATAAACGAGCCGACCGCTCAAAAAAATGCTGAAGCGGTAGCCGAGGTAATTGACCGGCTTGGTCAGGAAGGAATTGATCTGTCCCTCGCGAATGTCGGCCGCGATCTGCCACTCGTCCTCGGTCGGGGTGACGAGATTGCTCACGAGGATGGTGAGCAGGTAGTAGTAGATCATCGCGCCGTAGTTGTAGCCCCGCATACCGCCGCCGCTCTCGTGGAAAATCGCGCGCCAAAGAAAGATGGTACCGACGAGCGGGATGAGGCCAAAGACCGCGCGCAGGAGATAGTTCCAGCGATAGACAAAGGTGTTCTGGATCCCGAGATTAAAAATGGTAAGATATTTTTGCATCAGAAATTGACCGCGGATTACGGGGGTTTCACGGATTCGATACGGCGGCCTCCGGTCGCCTCCTGCCGATCGAAATGATCCCGATGTCAGCCAAAGATTGGTTGGATCCAGTTAAAGAGCGGCACCCGCGCATAAGTGTAGTGCCCGCCGACAAAGAGAAGCATCATGTGCAGGGCGACAAGAGTGTAGACAAGGGTGGAGAATCGGAAATGCGAGTAGGTAAAAATGAGGATCAAGCCTCCGATGATACCGGGCGCCACTTCCAGCCACCCAGTTGGTCGATCGTAGGGTCGCCAGCCCGACCATGCGAAAACGATCGCAGCCGCCCGAGGAGCGCGAGATGGAGCGGTGAGATACGGGTCTTCATTTCGGGTCCGCTGCCGCGAGTTCCACCGCGAGCCGAATCGCAGCGATCATGCTGTCGGCGCGCGCGGTCCCGCGGCCCGCGAGGGCAAAGGCGGTGCCGTGATCGGGGCTGGTGCGCGGGAACGGCAGACCCAGGGTCACGTTTACCCCATGGTGGAAGGCATGCAGTTTGAGTGGGATCAAACCCTGATCGTGATACATGCAAAGCACAGCGTCGAATTCCTCCTCGACCGCACGATGAAAAATAGTGTCGGGCGGGAACGGACCGGAGAAGACGACGGAGGTTTGCAGTTTGGACTTCGAGGTTCGATTCAACTCATCGATCGCCGGCGAGATGATCTCGATCTCTTCGCGGCCGAGCGCTCCGCTTTCGCCGGCGTGCGGATTTAATCCCGCTACCGCGATCCGCGCCACGTCGCGCCGGGCAAAGAAGCCCGCCAGGAGCAGTCCAACGCGCACAATCTCGGAGGTGCATAAATTTTTCGGGACCTCGGCGAGCGGGATGTGCGCGGTGACGAGCGCGACGGTGAGACGCCCGCCAGTCAGGAGCATGGCGAAATTTTCCACCCCGCAACGCGCGGCGAAAAACTCGGTTTGTCCGGGAAACTGAAATCCGATCTCGTACATGCTTGCCTTGTGAATCGGGCCAGTAACCACGGCATCGATTTCACCCGCGAGGGCAAGGCGGGTCACTTCTTCGAGAGCGGCCTGCGCGGCGCGGGCGCTGGCTGGAGTCGGTTCGCCTAACGAATGGCCGCCTGGGTCGCCCAGCACGCGATAGGCCGCGTCCGGTAACTGGCCGGACGCGAGCGCGGCCCGAATGATCTCGGGCCCGATCCCTGCCGGGTCGCCGAGGGTAAGGCCGATTCGTTTGCGCATGCTGCGCGCAATCTCACCAAGCTGGCAAGGAGAGGCAAATCGGTGGCGTCAACAGCGTTCGAGGGAGGCGAGCCGGCGCGGGAGGATTTAGAAGGTCTTGATGTAGGCCTTCGAGCGAAGGCCAGCGAGCCAGTGTTCCTGCAACTGTTGCGCCTGTTCCTGGTGCAGGCGGGCTTCAATCTCGCTGCGGACATCCTTGAGCGGTTTCACTTCTCCACCCTGCCGCGCTTCCACTTTCAGGATATAATAATTCCCACCAACATCGACCACGTCGCTGATCTCGCCCGGGTGCAAACTGAAGGCGGCATCGGTCAGCGGTTTGGAGAGCGTCTTGTCATCGATCCAGCCCCAGTCGCCCCCAAGATCACGGGTGCTGTCTTCGGAGTACATCTGCGCCATCTTGTCGAAATCGGCGCCTGTGATGAGCTTGCTACGGATTTCTTCCGCCATCGATTTCTGCGCCTCGCCGCCACCCGAATCCGTCCGGCCCGGGATCATGATCATGCGCAGCTTGACCTGTGCCTTGCTGGAGAAGAGATCCTTATGCTGGCGATAATACTCCTCTATTTTGGCCGGTGGGACGATGAGATTCGTTTTCACATTCTTGGAACGCATCGCTTGGACGATGATCTTGTCCCGCTCGAGTTCGCGGAATTTCGACATAGTGTATTTCTGCGCCTCCATCGTCTTGACAAAGGCGTTACGGTCGCCGCCAAAGTTGTCGCGAATCACTTCCTCGACTCTTTCATCGATAATGTGCGGCGGAATCGCGAACTTCTCTTTTTCGAACGCCTGGATGATGAGCGCGCGATCGATCAGATCCTGGAGCGCCGCTTGCCGCAGCTCGGTAAGCTTTTTCACCAGTTCCTCGCCGGAATACTGCGAACGGAGTAAACGTTCACGCGGCTCGATCACATCGCGCACTTCGGAGTAGGTGATGACCTTGTCATTCACAACCGCGGCAATGCCATTGACCGCCTCCGCGGCGCGCGTCGGCAAAGCCATCGCCACGCCGAGGCAGGAGAAGGCCATGAGCGCCGCCATCGGGTAACGCCAAACGAAATTCAAAGTTGCCTTAACCATTGCAGTACCTCAGGGAGATTGAGATCAATTCTAATGGAAGTTAAACGAGGAAATTTGCCACCGACAAGTATAAAGTCGCCTCGCCGACTCAGCATCAATTTCCCCTCGCGAACCTCCACGCGGCCGACGCGAGCCCGGGCCGCCGAAAGCTTGATTTCGCTGAGGAGAAGTAAATTGTCAACCGCCGGTGGCCATTTCCCGAAACGATCGCACCAATCGCGGCGCAGGCGCTGCAATTGCTCGCTCGTCGAGATCTCGGCGAGCTGGCGGTAGGCCCGAATACGAAGCGCGGCATCGCTGACGTACGAGATGGGAATAAACGCCGGCACCAGCTTCCCGGGATCGCCGGCGAGGTATTCACTTTCGTTGGTGGCGACGAAATCGAGCCGCGCCTCCACCTCGAGCCGGGGCTGCAGTCTCTCACCCTTCAATTGCGCCACGGCCTGTTTCAGGAGCTGGCAGTAAAGGTCGAAGCCGATCGCAACGATGTGTCCGCTCTGCGCCGTGCCGAGGATGCTGCCCGCGCCGCGAATTTCCAGGTCGCGCATCGCGATGCGAAAGCCCGCGCCTAACGAGCTGTACTGCTGAATGGCGTTAATCCGCTTTCGCGCCGCGCCCACCGTCATCATCTCGCGCGGGAGGAGGAGATAGGCATAGGCCTTGTGCTCGGCCCGCCCGACCCGGCCGCGCAATTGATAAAGATCGGCCAGGCCGAAGCGATCAGCGCGATCGATGATGATGGTGTTTGCATTTGGAATATCGAGCCCGCTCTCGATGATCGTGGTGCAAACAAGCACATCGATTTTTCCCGCGACAAAGCGCTGCATGACGCCTTCCAATTCCTCCGCCTCCATCTGACCGTGACCAAGCTCAACCCGCGCCTCGGGACAAAGGTCCGCAATCCGGTCGCGAACTCCTTGAATCGACATCACGCGATTGTGCAGAAAGTAAACCTGGCCCTGCCGCTCCAATTCACGATTGATCGCGTCGCGAATGATCCGCTCATCGTAGCCGCAAATCACCGTCTCGACCGGGAGCCGGTTGAGCGGCGGCGTCTCGATCGTCGACATGTCTTTGACGCCAACCAACGACAGATAAAGCGTGCGCGGAATCGGTGTCGCGGAAAGGGTGAGCACATCGACGAGCTTGAAAAGTTCCTTGAATTTTTCCTTGTGCAGGACACCGAAACGCTGCTCCTCATCGATCACGACAAGGCCCAAATCCTTGAATGCGACGTCGCCCGAGATGAGCCGATGCGTGCCGATGACGATGTCCACGCCGCCGGTGCGCAATTGCTCGAGCACCTTGCGTTGTTCCGCCTGGGAGCGGAAGCGGCTCAGCATCTCGATCCGGACCGGGTAATCGAGCATCCGCTGGCGAAAGGTCTCGAAATGCTGCTGCGCGAGAACCGTGGTGGGCGCGAGCACGACGACTTGTTTGCCTTCCATGACAGCCTTAAAAGCGGCGCGAATCGCCACCTCTGTTTTCCCGAAACCGACATCGCCGCAGATCAGACGATCCATCGAGCGCGGCTCCTCCATGTCCCGTTTTGTCTCGGCGATGGCGGTTAATTGATCGGGCGTTTCGCGAAACGGGAAGGAATGTTCGAACTCGAGCTGCCATTTCGTGTCGGACCCGAAGGCGTGGCCGGGTTGCGTTTCGCGCTCGGCCTGAAGTGCCAGCATCCTGCCCGCGTAATCGAAAATCGAGGCCGCCGCATTCTTCGTCGCGCGCGACCATTTTGCGTCGGCTAAGGAACTGAGAGGCGGCGATTTCTTCCCAACGCCGACATAGCGCGAGACCATGTAAGCCTGCTCCAGCGGGACGTAGAGTTTTGCCTCGTCGGCAAATTCGATCACCAGGACCTCCGGTTTAGCGGCCGCCGGGCCGGCCGCTGCGCCGCGGCGGTCGTCGGCCTCTTTGCCTTCCCTTGCGAACGACACGCCCGCCTCTGCGCCGGACGCCTGTCCCATCGTTCGCAATCCAAGAAAACGGCCGATCCCGTGCTCGAGGTGGACGACCAGTTCGCCTTCCTTGAGATCGCTGAAGTCGATCTGCGCACGCTGCGTTCCGAATTGGGCGTTCCGCTGAAGGCGCCGCCGGCCATGGGTCGGCGGACGACCAAAAACCTCGGCCGCCGCGAGCAGAACCAGGTTGGCCGCCGGAAAACAAAAGCCACGGGCCAGGGTTCCTTCGATCAGGTCGATTCCGCCTAACGAAATCCCGGCTTCCGCCATGATCTCGTGAAAGCGCTCAATCTCGCCCTCGGTCTGGAAATAAATCGCGATGCGCGCCCCTTCCGTTCGCCAGGTCCTCAGACGAGAGAAGAACTGCTGCCGTTTCGTCTCCGCGATGATGAATTCGCCGGTGTCGAACTCTCCAATCTCGCAATCCACGAAGGCCGCGCGGAAATCTTCGACCGCATCGCTGCCTTCAATCCATCCTTTGCTGATCCGAACATCGGCCGCCTCCTCGTCATCCTCGATCACTACCCGAAGGTGGTCCCGGCCGATGTAGTCGCGCGCTCTGCCGCTTCGGTCGTCGGCCGCGCCCAATAACAACTCGACCTCATTCAGGTTGCGCAGCGAAGTCTGAGAATCGAGATCGAACTCGCGCAGCGATTCGATCTCGTCGCCGAAAAACTCCGCTCGAATCGGCGCCGCCGCCTGCCAGGAGAAAACATCCAGAATTCCGCCGCGGACGGCGAACTGCCCGCGGGTCGTAACTTGCGCCGCCCGCTCGTAACCCGCTTTGCCTAACAATTCGACAACCCGCTCAAGCGAGTCGGCCGCGGCGCGCCGCAAACGCAGGGTTGCGGCCCGCAAAGCATCGCGTTTTGGCGCGGCCTGATCCAGGCCGGCGCGGGTCGCGACGATCACCTGGCGCTTTCTCCCGTCCTCAACCCGGCTGAGAACCGCGAGCCGTTCCGCCGCGATTTCCTGGTCGGGGAGAATGTTCTCCAGCGCGAGAAATTCGGCCTCGGGTAGAAAGAGCGCCTCCGGCAGCCAATTGGTCAGGCTTTCGTGCAGCAGCTCCTGCGTCCGGACGCTTGGACAGATAACCCAGAGGGATTTTGAGATTTCGCCGGCAATAACCGCGACCAGAAACGAGCGCGCCGATTCCAGGACATGCGAGAAAGCGACCGGACGCTCTCCGCCCCTGAGCCCATTGAGCCGCTGCGCGATCGGCTCGGCTGCCGCGACGATTTGCAGCAGTTCGGCGCCCTTCGATTTTTCCACGTCATGCTCTCGCCGAAGGGCGCGGGAAGTTCAATTGGGCCGATCAAGCGTCGAAGCGGGTCGGGCGTGAGTTCGCTTCAACGCTTCAACGCTATAGTTCACGCCCAACTGCGGCGGCGACAGCCCGGATACGCCTGACGAGATCGGCGAAGACTTCCGGCAGCAGGGCTTGCTCGCCATCACTGCGCGCACGTTCGGGCTCGTCATGCACTTCGATCATCAGGGCGTCAGCGCCGGCCGCGACCGCTGCGAGCGCCATCGGCGGAATGAATTCACGCAAACCGATCCCGTGCGTCTGATCGACCACCACGGGCAACTTCGTCTTGGCTTTCAGGATCGGGACCGCATTCAGGTCGAGCGTGTTGCGGGTCATGGTTTCGAAAGTGCGAATGCCGCGCTCGCAAAGGAGGACGTGCGGGTTGCCTTCACTCAAAATGTACTCCGCGATCATGAGCAGATCGTTGATCGTCGCGCTGAAACCACGTTTGAGCATCACCGGAAGGCGGCTCCGGCCCACTTCCTTGAGCAGGGCAAAATTCTGCATGTTGCGCGATCCGATCTGGAGGCAATCGGCATACTTCTCCATCACCGCCAAAGCGCGCGTGTCCATGATCTCGGTGATGATCGGCAACCCGGTCGCGGCCCGCGCTTCCGCCAGATACCGCAGCCCGTCTTCGCCCAAACCTTGAAAACTGTAGGGCGAAGTGCGCGGTTTGAAAGCGCCACCGCGGAGGACGCGCGCCCCAGCCTTCCTGACCAGCTTCGCAATCGAAAGAACCTGCTCCCTGCTCTCGACCGAGCAGGGCCCGGAAATCAGCGCGATACGCTGGCCGGTCCCGATTTGCACGTCGCCTATCGCGACGGGCGGTGGCAGGGCTCCGTTTTCCTGCGCGACGAGCTTGTAGGGTTTCATCACCGGCACGATCGACTCGACGCCCGGGATGGCGGCGAGCGGTTTCTCCCGTATCAGATCGTCGGGACCGATCACGCCGATGATGACGCGCGATTCACCGCGCATCACTTGCGAGCGCAGACCAAACTCCTCGATGCGGGCGACGATGTGGTCGATCTGCGCCTCAGTCGCGGACGGGTGAGTAATGATGATCATTGCGCGAGGAGCAGGAGTGTAACCTCTGCGCGACGGCGGGCAACCCTGCGCGAGCCGGAGCGGGCCTTACGGGGTGATGGTAACCGGAGTCCCGACCTGGACGTTATTGAAAAAATCTACCGCCATGAATTCCGGCATCCGAATGCAACCGTGCGACGCTGGATAGCCCGGCAAATAGCCTGCGTGCAATCCAAAACCAGGGGCGATCTGCATGTAATACGGCATCGGCGCGCCCTTGTAGTGAGTGCCAGGCGGCTTCGGATCCTTTCGTTTGTCGACGTTGGGCATGACCACGTTGTCGCCATCGTCGACGTAATCGCCATAAATAGTCGAGGCGTGATCGATGTCCTTCTGGATGATCCTGAAGTTGCCTGTCGGCGTACCAAGACCTTCGCGCCCGGTTGAAAGCTGGGAGATGCCGACCAATTGTCCGCTCTTGTAAAAATAGGCGCGTTGCTCGCCCAGACTGATCTTGATCGAAGGCTTCCCGGGGACGCCTTCGCCGTCCCAATAGGAAACGTTATCGACCGGCGCGGAGGAGGCAACCGGTTGGTCCCCGTAGACGCCACCAAGATACTCAGTTTGCCCATAAACGAGCCGGGGATCGTCCTCGGCGCAGCCGGCCAAAATCGCGAGCGCGAAAGGGGCGAGGGCGAGCAAGAAACCGGGAAAAGAGCCAAAGGAAAGCGTTCTCACGACGGAAACGCGCAACTAACGTAGCTGCCTTCCGAAAGTCAAGACGACAGATGGCAGCCGCCCGGGAAGAGGGAGCGGCTTGAATTCTGCTTAGATTTGCTGAAACTGGCGCACGCCGCCTAAGAACGCTCTTTAAGGCCCATGCCCACTTACGAATACGAATGCGAAAAATGCCGTCAGAATTTTGACGCCTTTCAGTCGATGCGCGACGAGCCCTACCGAATTTGCCCGAAGGAACTTTGCCGCCAGGCCAAGTGGGGCAAAGGCAAAGTCAAAAGGCTCCTCGGCACCGGTGCGGGCCTGATCTTCAAAGGCTCCGGTTTTTACATCACCGATTACCGGAGCGACTCCTACAAAGACGCGGCCAAAAAAGAATCGGGGACCGGCAGCGGAAAGAGCAGTGGCGAAACCGCCGGGGGCAAACCCGAGAGCAAGCCGACCTCCGCGCCAGCAAAAAAGCAGGAGCAAAAAGGAAAAAAGGACTCGCAGCCATGACGAAGCTCATTTGTTCGGATTGCCAGCACGAGAACGAGTCAGAGCGAATCTACTGCCACAATTGCGGAGCACGCCTCGATCGCACCGAGATCATCAAGGAAAAAATCGTGCAGGGCGCCTCCGGGGCGCAGGCCCAGAAGCATCTCAAAAAAATGTTCGACCCGGGACGCGGCCGCGGAAAACGAGCGGCGGCGCAGCTGCTCAAAGTCCTCCTTGGTGCGTTCGTGTGCGCGGTGCTGATCCTGATGCTTCTGCCGCCCGACCTTCCGCCGGAATCCAAGACCTACACCTTTGCACCAATGATCGACATGGATTTGGTCTCCGCGGTTTCGAGCCACCGCACTGCGCCGCTGGTTTATGACGAAGCGCAGGTTAACAGCTATCTCGCTGGGAACCTCCGCCGCAAAGACAGCCCGGCTAATCAAGGCATCTTCCCGTTACGCCGCATTTTGGTCCAGTTCGAGGAAGGGCGCTGCCGGATCAATACCGAACGCCAACTCTATGGAGTTCCGATCTTTAGCGGAGGCTCTTATCGCGTCGCGATCGAGCAGGGGAAAATCATCGCTACGCCCACGGGCGGTTATATCGGCCGCATGTTGATCCCTTCCTCCCTCATGCAAGTGACCAACCTGCTGCTGCAAAAAGCCTGGGATACGATGGCTCGCGAACGCAATTCCATAGCCAAGTTCGCGGGCATTGAGTTTCATCCGCAGTCTGTCACCCTGATCGCCGCGCGGTGATCACGCCACCAACCTCGAGGCGCGACCTCCCAAGCGAGCCGATTTGCGCCCCGTGGCAGCAAGCTGACTTCGTGCCTAATCGCTTGTTGCCGAAAAAGCTGAATCCAAACGCCCGTCTTTCTGCATCTCAGTACAAACGGCACTTATGAAGATCACACTAATCACCACCATTTGCTCCCTCGCCCTCGCCCTAACGGCGCCCAGCCAGACGACCAGCCCGCCGCCTGCCGCCGCGGGACCGGCGGCGACCGCCGTGTTGAATCCCGCCATGACTCCGGCGGCAGGAGCGGTCGCTACCAATCCCGTCGCGGCCGCAACGGTCGCTCCGTCGGTTGCACCTTCCGCCAGTCCCCAGACCGAAGACGATTTCGACAAAGCGATCGAAAACAGAATTCGCCGACACTTTAAGGGCGATAACGATGGGAATCACCACGAGGTCTATGATTCGGATGTCCCGTGGATCGCCGTCCCGATCGTCTTCATCGTGTTTCTTTGCATTTTCGGACTCCCGGTCGCGATCGTCGGGCTCATCATGTATTTCAGCTTCTCGAAGAGCCGCGCCATGCATAAGACCGTCCGGATGATGGTCGAAAAGGGCCAGCCCGTTCCCGAGGCGCTCTTGAACCCTCCGCCCGTTATCCGGCAACGTTCGGACCTGCGCCGCGGCGTTGTCCTCCTCATGGTCGGCGCCGGCCTGATGGTGTTCTTCGGCGCGGTCAACGACTGGGAAGGCGGCGCCTGGAGTCTCGGCATCATTCCGTTCCTCATCGGGCTCGGTTACCTGCTCGTCTGGAGATTGGACGTCCACAAAGATGAAGCTTCCCCCAAGGTGTAAACTCCCGAGGTGCCGCTGAATGATGCCGATCTCGTCGCGCGCGTTCTGCTTGAGGATGATCACCATGCCTTTGCCGAACTCGTTCGCAATCATCAGTCCGCCGTCCGCGGTCTGCTCCGCCAGCTCACGCGGAGCGACCTGGCGCTGGCTGATGATCTGGCGCAGGAAACTTTCCTGCGCGCCTACAAAAACATTCGCAGCTTTCGCGGCGAGGCGAAATTTTCCACCTGGCTGTATCGCATTGCCTATAACTGTTTCCGCGAAGAGGCCCGCAAACGAAAGGAACTGGTCGGGATCGACGAGAGCCAGCTCGAGGCCGAGCACGATCCGCACACCGTCGACCCAGCGCTGAAACACGATCTCATGCACGCGCTCCAACTTCTGCCTCTGTCCGAACGATCCGCCATTTTGCTTTGCTGCCAGAATGGCTTATCGCATGACGAAGCCGCGCGTGTTTTGGAGATCCCGCTCGGCACGGTTAAAACCAATGTCTTGCGCGGCCGGGAGAAATTGAAGAAAATGCTTGCGGAGTGGGGACCCGCCTGAAAATGGACGAACAACTTCCAGAGGATTGGCTCGAACGCCGCTTGCGTGAGGAGATGCCCTATATCGATGACGATGGCTTCACCGCGCGGGTCGTGCAGAAATTGCCCGCGGCTCATCATCGCCTCTCCTTCCGCGCGGTCATTCTGTTGAGCATCACGCTGCTGGCCAGCGCTCTGACCTACGTCCTCTCGGATGGCGGCCGATTTATCGTTGTCGAGGCTTATCGTTTCCTCTCCCTGCCGCTGCTTTTCGTTAGTCTGATCGCGATTTGCGGCACGCTCGTTATGACTGCGATCGCGGCCGGCGCCGCTCTTTCCAACGTCCGCGCGCAGCGTTAGGCGCCCAGCCTAACGACTCGCAAAAATCGAGCGCGCCTCCGCCACATCGCGCGCGATCTGCTCGCGCAAGGCCGCCAGATTTTCGAACTTTCGTTCCGGCCGAAGGTATTGCAGAAAGCGCAACTCAACGTCTTCGCCGTAAAGATCGCGCTCGAAATCAAAAAGATGAAATTCCAGCACCCGCTGCGCTGCGCCTTCCTCGATCGTCGGACGAAGACCGAGGTTCACTACCCCGCGCACTGTTTTCCCGTCGAGCAAACCCTCCGCGGCATAAACTCCGTTCGGCGGAAACTGTTCGCTATGCGCACTCAGATTCGCGGTTGGAAACCCGAGGCTGCGACCGAGGTGCTTCCCCTCTTCCACCGTCCCAAGAATGGTGTAATCACGCCCCAGCATCTGCCGCGCGGTGGCGAAGTCTCCTGTTTCGACCGCTCCACGGATCGCGGTGCTGCTGATGACTGTTCCACCCAAAGTCACCGGTTCCACTCCCACGACGTTGAAGCCAAGCTCGACGCCGAGTTTTTTCAAGAGCGCGAGATTACCGGCTCGATCTTTTCCGAAAGACCATTCCTGGCCGACGCAAATCTCGCGCAGCGGCCGCGACGCCACAACCAGTTGCCTGACGAAGTCGTCCGGCGAGGTCGAGGCCAGTTCGCGATCGAACTTCAAGACCAGCAGGTGCGACACCCCCAAATCGCGGATGAGCCCGATCTTGTGCTGGGTCGCAGTCAGGAGGCGCGGACTTTTTCCCGGCCGAAGGATCTTCGCCGGATGCGGATCGAAGGTCGCCACGACCGCCGTCCCACCCGCTTCGGCAGCGTGCCGGGCCGCGGTCGAGACGACCGCCTGATGTCCAACGTGAACACCGTCGAAGACGCCGATCGCAAGAAAAACCGGGCCGGACACGGTGGCCAACTCCGGAATCGATCGCAAGATGCGCATGACGTTTCAGTTGAATCGGGCGGGCAATCCGCGCTGCCGGACGTGCAAAGGCGCGTCCCTTCGCAAGGACCCGCTGCGGCGAGTCCAGTTCGGACTCGCAGCCATGTATTTTTTCCAGCGCATCGCGGGTCGTTAGGCGCCGCGCATCCGCGAAACCTCAGGCAGGCTGAGGATTTTCTCGAGAATATCCACGGCCGGTGAATTCTTGATTTCCTCCACGGTCACGGCACGCGTGAGATCGAAGCGGCCGGAGCGGGTGCGACGCAGTTCCTTGAGATGCGCACCGCAGCCGAGCGCGTCGCCGATGTCGTGCGCATAAGTCCGCACGTAAAAACCCTTGCTGCACAGAACAGTAAAATCGATCTCGGGCGCCGCGATCCGATCGATGCTATAGCGATAAACATGGACGAGACGCGGCTCGCGCTCGACCGTCTTCCCCTGCCGCGCCAGCTTGTAGAGCGGCACGCCGCCCTGTTTGATCGCCGAAACCATCGGCGGCGTCTGGTAAAAATCACCGCGGAATTTTTCGAAGACCGCTCGCACACTTTCCTCGGTTAACTGCGGCACCGGCCGTTCTTCGATCACCTGTCCGGCGCAATCCTGGGTATCGGTCGCCTTGCCTAACGAGAGCGTGCCGACATATTCCTTGTCCTCGCTCATGATCAAATCCTGAATCTTGGTCCCCCGGCCCAGGGTAAGAATAAGCAGTCCTGTCGCGATCGGATCGAGCGTGCCGCAATGACCAACTTTCTTGATCTGGAGCTGTCGCCTAACGAGCGCGACAACATCGTGCGAAGTCATGCCGGCGGCTTTGTCGACAAGCAGGACGCCGTCCGGTGTGGCGGTCAGGGACATGATGGCTTCGTTGAGGCGATCAAGCGGTGCAGCGTTGCAGCGAAAGCGTGAGAGATCATTTTCCGTCTTAACGCTTCAACTCTTCACCGCTGCAACGCTCGCCACCGCCGCCTCGATCACGCGTTTCGCGACCTCGTCCAGCGTCCCAGGCACGCGCGCCCCGGCCGCAAGCTTGTGTCCCCCGCCCTTGAAGCGCAGACAAATCTCGCACACGTCCGCGCGCTCATCCTTGGAACGCATGCTGACGCGGACTTTCCCGTCCTCCAGTTCCTCGAAAAAGATCGCGACGATCACGCCCTGGATGGCGCGCAGATGGTCGATCAAGCCTTCATTGTCCTCGGGGATGACGCCGAGTTCGTTTGCGGTCGCGAGCGGGAGACTGAAGCTCGCCACTTTGCCACCAGCGTCGAAACGCATTCGGTCGAGCAGGACGCGGAGCAGCTCGATCCGGCGCCGCGGATAGCTCTCGTAAAGTTTTTGACTCAACTCCCCGACTTTGATTCCGCAGCGCAGAATATCGGCCGCGATGTCAAACGTGCGCGCCGTCGTGTTCGGGTATTGGAATGAGCCGGTGTCGGTCGAGATGGCGGCGAAAAGGTTTTCCGCGATCGGTTCGTCGAGCGGCAGATCCTGGCTCTGGAGCAGCTCAAAAAGAATCTGCCCCGTGGCGGGCGCGATCGGATCGATATGCACCAGGTCACCGTAACGCGGGTTGCTCGGGTGATGATCGATGTTGATCCAAAGCTGGGCGCGGCCGACCGCAGCCAGGCAATTGTCGCCCAATCGCTGGCGGGTCGCGGTGTCGAGTGCGAGCACGACATCGAAATCCTCCGACTGCTTCGGCGGGAGCGAGACGAGCGCGCCTCCCGGGAGGAAAGAGAACTTTTCGAGCAATCCTTCTTCGTTCCAGACCTTCACTTTTTTCCCGAGCTTTTCCAGGGCGAGACCGATCGCGATCTGACTCCCGAGCGCGTCGCCATCCGGCCGGACGTGACTGAGCACAAGGAAGCTCTCGTGGCGACGCAAAACCTGCGCGATCTCCGCGAAAGTCGAGTTCGTTAGGCTGGCAGGGTTGGAGGCGGCTGCGTCAGTCGCAGGCTCGACGGTCGTGGTGTTCATTTAGTTTCATCGCTCGGCGGAGGGTCGATTTCCTGCAGGATCTCGAGCACGCGCGTGCCGCGCTCGATCGAGTCGTCGAGATGAAAAACCAGGTGCGGCGTGTATTTCAAGACAATGTGGCGCGATAGACCGGCCTGCAGCGCCGCCCGATTTTCTTCCAGCTTTGGCAGGACCTCTTTGCGGCCGTCCGTCCCGAGCACACTGACATAAACGTGGGCGGATTTCAGATCGGGCGTGACATCAACCTGGTTCACGGTCACAAGCGCATCTTTGAAGGTCATTTCGCGCAGGAATAAGACGCTCAACTCCCGTTTGAGGAGTTCGTTCACGCGGAGCATTCGGTGTTTCATGGTGGTCGCGAAGCGTTGCAGGGTTAAAGCGTCGAAGCGGGCATTGGACCGGCCGCTTTAACCCTTCATCGCTTCAACGGTTCAACGCCCTCACAATTTCTGCGGCACCTGCTCGAGTTGGTAACACTCGATGACGTCGCCGACCTGGTATTCGCTGAAATCGCCGAGCTTGATGCCGCACTCGAGGCCGACGCGGACTTCCTTCACATCATCCTGGAAACGACGCAACGTCGAGAGTCCGCCATCGTAAACTGGCTGGCGACGTCGCAGGACGCGGGCCCGCGCGGTGCGGCTGATACGCCCGTCGGTCACGAGACAGCCGGCAACGATCCCGCGGCTCAACTGGAAAATCTGTTTCACCTCGGCGTGACCAATGACGGTCTCGCGATGTTCCGGATCGAGCAAGCCGGCCATCGCCTCCTTGATCTGGTCGATCAGTTCGTAAATGATGCTGTATAGCTTGACCTGCACGCCTTCGCGCTTGGCTGCTCCGACCGCGTTGCTCTCGACCTTGACGTTGAAGCCAACGACGACCGCGTTCGAAGCGCTGGCCAGGAGGATGTCGGACTCCGAAATCGGACCGACACCGGAGTGAATCATTTCCAGATCGACCTTCTTGCTCTGGATTTGGCCTAACGACGCGGCGAGCGCTTCGAGCGAACCCTGGGCGTCGCACTTCAAGACCAGGCGCAAAACCTTTTTGCCATCAGCCGCTTCGAGCAGGCTCTCGAGTGTGGCGCGCTGCGGCATGCTCAATTTCTCCGCCCGCTTCGCGGCGAGGCGTTCCTCGCTCAAGACTTTGGCGGATTTCTCCGATTCCATGACGAGGAATTCGTCGCCTGCGTTAGGCAAACCGGTAAAGCCGAGAACCTTCACCGGCGTCGAAGGACCAGCGGCCTTAAGCGGCTGGCCGCGATCATCGACCAGGGATTTCACTTTGCCGCCGTAATCGCCACAGATGAATGGCTCGCCGACTTTGAGCGTGCCCATTTGCACAATAACGGTCGCGGTCGGGCCCCGACCGGGTTCGACCTGAGCTTCGATCACAGTGCCGCGCGGGACCGCGGTCGGCGAAGCTTTTAATTCCATGACCTCGGCCTGCACAACCATATTCTCGAGCAGTTCGTCAATCCCAATTCCCTTCGTGGCGGAGACGGGAACTGCGATCGTTTCGCCGCCCCAATCCTCCGGCGTCAGGCCATGCTCCTGAAGCTGCTGTTTTACCCGATCGACGTTGGCCGAAGGCAGATCGATCTTGTTAATCGCGACCATGATTTTCACATGGGGCGCGGCCTTGGCGTGATGGATCGCTTCGATCGTTTGCGGCATGAGGCCATCATCGGCCGCGACGACGAGGACGACGATGTCCGTCACATTGGCGCCGCGGGCGCGCATGGCAGTGAACGCGGCGTGACCGGGCGTATCGAGAAAGGTGATGCGCGTCCCTTTGTAATCGACCGAGTAAGCGCCGATGTGCTGGGTGATGCCGCCCGCTTCGCCCGCCGCGACGCGCGTCTTGCGAATCGCATCCATGAGCGAGGTCTTTCCATGGTCGACATGGCCCATGAAGGTAATGATCGGCGCGCGCAGCTTGAGCTCTTCTTCCTTCTCGATGACCGGCGGTGGAGGAGCGACGACGACTTCCGGAGCTTTGTGCACGCCGCCGCCTTTTTCGCGACGTTCCATCTCGAAAACGAAGCCGTGCTTCTCGCAAATCTTGCCGGCCACTTCCGGCTCCACAGTCAGGTTGGGATTGGCGAAGATGTTATAGTCGTCCATCAGCTCCTTGATGAGCTGGAAGTTTTTCAAACCGAGTTGCGTGGCGAGATCTTTCACGATGATCGGCGGCTTAATGTGAATGATTTTGCGGCCGTCTTCGGTCTCGGTTTCGACGTCTTCGATTTCTTCAGTTACGGCGGGCGGGGCTGGAGCAGGCGGCTCGACACGCGCTGGTTCGAGCGCTACCGCCGGCGTCCGAATGCGCGAAATCGGAGGAAGGAGGGTGCGCTTGGTCGCTTCGTCGGTCGGCGCGCGCTTCGGTCTCGGCGCCTGCGGGTCGATCAGTGAAACGCTCTCGACCGCCGGTTTCACCGGCGGTGGCTCGGGCGTGACCACCACGACAGGCGTCGGCGCCGGCTTCTTTGCGGTAATCGGCGCGAAGGCGGACTTGGTCACCGGAGGGCTGGGCGCGGCGGTCTTGCCTTGGCTCGCCTGCGGTCTCACTGAAACCTTGGCTCCGGCGTTTGCGGCCGCCGCTCCGTCCTTGGCGGGCGCAGCTGCCGGCTCGTCCGCTTTGTGTGTCCTGGAGGTCTTGCTAGTCTTGCCGGTGGTACGAGAACGAGTCGACGATTTAGCAGCGGTGGGTTTCGCCACCTTGCGGGCCGGTGTCTTGGCGGCCGTGGATTTGCTCGTCGTTTTCGTTGACATTTAAATTCCTCAAAAATCTGCTCATGGCCGTGAGCGGTTAGGCGGGGCCATGGTTAGGGCGAAACAGGTTCACGATGCACCGCTTCGAAAATTTCGCGCGCCTTCTCTTCGTCCACCTCGAGGATATCGACCAGGTCCTGCATCTCGGCATCGCGCAAACCTTCGAGATTCGTAAAGCCGGTTTTCACCAAAATCATCGCCTGCTCTTCAGTGATCGGCAATGAAGTCGAGAGTGTCTGCGCAGCCTGCGCGACCTTTTGCTCGACTGCCGTCGTGCTGGGCGCTTCTTTCTCGATGTTAATCTCCCAGCCGGTGAGTCGCGAAGTGAGCCGCGCATTCTGACCCTTCTTCCCGATCGCGAGTGAGAGTTGATCTTCGTCCACCGAAATGGTCGCGCTCTTTTTCTCCAAGTCGAAGACAAGATTCTTGACCTTCGCCGGCTTGAGCGCCTCGAGCACGAATTCCTTCGGATCAGAGCTCCAGCGAATGATGTCGACCTTCTCGTTGTTCAGCTCGCGCACAATGTTCTTTACCCGCGAGCCGCGCATGCCGACGCACGCACCAACCGGATCGACTTTCGGGTTGTCGCTAAAGACGGCGATCTTGGTCCGGTAACCGGCTTCGCGCGCAATGCCGCGAATCTCGACCGTGCCATCGGCGATCTCGCTCACTTCGAGCTCGAAAAGTCGCCGGACGAAATTGGGGTGGCTGCGCGAAATGACGATCTCCGGGCCGCGCGCGCCATTTTCGACTGCGACGACATAGGCCCGCAGCCGGTCCCCGATATTGTAGTCTTCGACCACGACGCGCTCGCGCTGGGGCATGACCGCTTCAAATTTTCCCAGATCAAGAATGACATCCGAGCGATCAAAGCGTCGCACGGTACCGCTCACGATCTCGCCCGCGCGGTCTTTGAACTCTTCGTAGATCATCTCCTTTTCGACCTGGCGGATACGCTGCATCATCGCCTGCTTCGCGGTCTGGGCCGCGATGCGTCCGAAGTTCTTCGGCGTCACTTCCACTTCGACCGCTTCGCCAAGCTGGGCCTCGGGTTTGATCTTGCGCGCTTTCTCGAGGGAAATTTCGTCCTGTGGGTTAGTCACTTTTTCGGCCACGAGAAGGTTGGCGAGAGCGCGGATTTCACCGGTTTTCGGGTCGATGTCGATATGCAGATCGCGCGAGGCGCCGACACTCTTCTTCGACGCCGAAAGAAGGGCGTTCGAGACCGCCTCGATCAGGATCTCGCGTTTGATTCCGCGTTCCCGCTCCAGGTAGTCGAGCATGGCAATGAATTCGGCGTTCATAAAATTGAGAGCCCGCAGACAAAAAAGAGTGGGACACCGGCTCCAACTCCAATCCACAACGGACTAGGCCAAGAAGTTACTTTTGCTGGCAGGGTTCGTCAAGTTGGCCGCGGTCTAACGAAATGCGCAGGAGGTAATCGGCTCCTGCCC
>JBOHXL010000171.1:0-58921 GCA_050736975.1 Chthoniobacterales bacterium
GCGCAAAGAAACGTCCGCACCCAGGTCCGCCCGCTCTTGGGAATCGAGACCACGAGCGCATCGCCTCCGGAGAGCTGGCGCGCGCGGCTGCTCAGGTTCCACCGCACGAATCGTTTCACGGCAATTCGATCGCTTTCCCTTTTTGCGCCCGAAAGGCGCGCCGGAACCGTGCGCGGCCGATCGCGCGGCGCAACCGCCGCTGCCACGGACGCGATGAAAAGAGCGGACGAAAGAACGGATCGATCGCGATCCCGTACGCGCAACAGAGCGCGATCGCTTCCGGCATCCAGAGCCCGCGCGAGATGGCGGACATGAGATAGGGGATCGGTGTGTTGTCGCGCCGGATGTAGGAAAGTATCTTCATCGATGACGTGCGTGCGCTGCCGCGCGCTTCGAAATTCCACGCCGTTTCTTCCGGGCGCAAAATCGATGACAACGCACTCCGTTTCCAAAGAGTCACCTGGCAGCGTGTCCGGCCATCGGAGTTCAAGGGCACGATGCCAAATCGATCATTCAGAGGTTGAAAGCCCGGGTCGGTCTGCGGGCGCGCACGGAAGCAGAGAGCGTCGACGCCCGATTCGATGACCTCGGAAAAATCAGCCGCCATCTGCGCGCTGTTCGCAGGCGCGGTCAGAAAGTAATCCTCCTGCACATAGAGCAGATAAGGATGCGCGATCTGTTCCAGCGCGGAAAGGAAGTTGCTGGACCAGCCGCGATCTTCGCCCACTCGCAGCGAGCGAAGAAGCGGCGAACGCACTTCGAGTTCGTTCGTGATGAGAAAAATTTCCAGCGGACAATCGGGCCAGAACTTGCGCAGGAAGGCGTGGAACGGCCGCCAGGCGTCGAAGAATGCATCGCAACTGGAAACAACGACCGCGACGGAGCTCTTAAAATCTTGCAGCTCCGCCATGGAGAATTCGTCTCGCAGAGCCGGGCCGCGAGCAAGGTTTTTCGCCAGGACCGGCCGTTCTCGTGTCTGGTTCAGGGGGGCGTGCCACCCGCGGCCGAGCAGGCTCAGAGCGTTGCCGCCAGGTGGGGGGATGCGGCCGAAATGGCTGCCGCTACACCGATTGCAAATCGGGGTGCATCCCGTAGATTGTCGCCTCCTAAAAAAACGGGGGCGTACTGGTTTCGACTGATGGTTTGAAGCGCAGGCGGCATGTCGAGGATGGTTCGTTGGCCTCGTTAAAATCCGGACCAAAACAAATAAATGCAGATCACCAAGATCTCGCTCTCGCGGCTTAATTGACCGCGATGTCACCGGCTGGACGCCTGCTACGGCCGGGGACATGGACAGCAGGCTAATCGTTCGGCGGAGTGACCGCGCCGGGCGGTGAAGGATTTCGTGGACGCTCGGGGGACGGCGGTGTGCCGATGCTACATCCGTTCCCTTAAAAATCCTCATCGGATACACATGTAGAAGCTCGCGGAGAGAGCGATCAGGACAGGGGTTCAACTCCCCTCGCCTCCACCAAAGCGAAGTTCGCCCTGAAATGGAGTCTGTGCTGCGCATGGCGAGTGTGGTTTCAGTCAGATAATTCCAAGGTTTTTTCCAATTCACGGTCAAGCTCTGCCCACCCAAAAGGCGGTTCGAGCCAACACGTTTCAAAAACCTTTTCATTTCGCACCAGTTTTCGTCAGAAACCATCTGTTTGCTCTGATTAGCCTCCAAAATCCACGATCGAAGCGGTTCGAGCCGATCCGCTTTGCTCGTTTCGAGCGCAATGAGTTTCTGCTCGATTTCAATCTTCCGTAGAATGAGCGGATTTTTGAGCTCCTTGAACTCGTCCACGTCGAGATTGCCTTCGGCGAAGGCGTTGTTGATCCGCTGAAGCTTCGCTTTTAGCGCAGCAAGCGTCATCTTGAGCCGATCGAATCGTGACAGAACGCTGAGACGGTCTCGAACTGGCAAGATTTCGCGAATCGGTGCAAATGCTTTATGCCGCTTGAGGCATCTCGTCGTAGGTCCTGCCGCCGAGCGGTCGTCCTGTCGCATGCTTCCGAACGCCACCCCATTGTTTGAAAAAGAAAGAAACATTCTCCCCCGGCACGCCCGGAAAATCTCGCGCACCCATTGGATATTCATCGTTCGCGCATGCGGACCGAAAACTCCCGAGGCATTGCCACCATATGCGTGAATCACGTATATCAGTGCTTCCTTCGCAGCCATCACAGGGGAATCTGAAGCTGGCGGAATTCGGCGGGCGAGATGGTATCGACGGCGGCTCGGAGGTGTGGAGCCGCGGCTTGAATCTGGCGGAGCTTGTTCGTCGAGACTTGGAGAATCGCTATGGACCGGCCGCGCAGGTTCTGCTGATAAGCCAGATTCTGATCCGACGTGATAAAAAGATCGAACTGCGACTCGGCGAGCGTCAGCAGTTCGCCGTTCCTAATGCTCTTCCAGCCCATCTCCTAGGCGGTTCGGCAATCATGACCCGCGAGCAATCTGCGCAGCGGCGACGGGACGCATTCGTCGAGAAGAATTCTCACGCCGGCTCTAGGAGAGCGGTCTTTGACTGTTCCAATACCTGTTGGGCTGCCACGCGTGTAACGGTAGGAAAACACCCCACAAATTCGTCGAGGGAATAGTTGTCCTCCAGGTAATCAAACAATGTCTTTACGGGTACTCTTGTGCCGGCAAAAACAGGAGTACCGCCGAGAATCTCAGGGTCAACTGTAATGAGGGATCCTTTTGGCACGTTGAAAGTATAGCCAGTCGGGGCGTCGTGTAAAAGCGTGTTCAGGCGGCAGATCGTCGCCATGCGCAACGTCATGATCCACGGCTACGATGAGGGATTGACCAGGTGCTCTGGGATGTCGCGACGAATGATGTCCCGGAACTGCGCCATGCCATCGCCACAGGACGAGTCCGTCCGACGGCGGACACGCGAGTCGCGTGCGCTCCCCAATCGAAGACCTCAAAGCAGCCTCGCCCGAGCCGTGCTGCACTCTTTCAGTTTTGAAAGCCCGGCCGTTGCTGCGCATCCATTACGGCAGCTTTAAGAAGCCCCGGCATTCTGAAGCGAATCGCTTTGAGTTCCGCGGCCAGCGCCCTGGCCTGCGCGGCCGTGAGTTCCACCAGCGGCGGCCGAACCTTCGCCCACGCCGGGTCCTGCGCGTAAATCGCGATGCCCTGCTTCAACGCGCTGATCATCGGGAATTTTTTGCCGAACGCGTCGCGCACAAGATCCAGCTTTGCCTGTCGATTCTCCAGATCGGACCTCGGCGCAGAGTGACTGCCAGCTTGGTCGCCGACTCGCCGTGGGGAGTTTCGGACCCACTTGGCGTAGAGCTTGTGGATCGCGGCCGGGTTAACGTTAGCGGTCGCGGAAATCGTGCCGACCGCTCCGTTCCGCAGGCCGGCGAGGAGAAAGGACTCGCTGCCGACAAAGACGTCGAACCCGGATTTGGCGAAGGCATCGAGGAAAGTCTTGGTGTTGTTCCAGTCGCCTGAGCTGTCTTTCATCCCGGCGATCGTGTCCGGATAGACCGCCAGCAGGCGCTCGACTAATCCCGTGGTGATGCCGACGACCGCGACCGGCGGGATATGGTAAAGATAAATTCTCAACCGCGCATCGCCGACCCGCTGCACGACTTCGCTGAAATAACGGAAAAGACCTTCTTCGCTGACTACCTTGTAATAGAAAGGCGGCAGCATCAAAACCCCAGCGCAACCATGTCTTACCGCCTGGGCCGTGAGCTTGACCGTGTCCGTGATCGAGCAGCAGCCGGTTCCCGGCATCAACCGCGACGGATCGATCCCGGCCGCGACGAGCGCATCGAGGAGCGTTGAACGTTCTTCGGCCGCCAGTGAGTTCGCCTCGCTATTGGTACCGAATACGGCCAGCCCGCAGTTCTGCGCGAGCAACCATTTGCAATGCGCGATGAATCGTTGCCTGTCAGGGGTGAGATCAGCTTTGAACGGGGTAAGGGCAGGCGTCAGGACGCCGCGGATGCGGGTGCTTTGAATCATGGCTTCTCCTTCAAAGAGTAGATGGTAAGGCCATGATGCGTAACTCGAAAGGGCCGTCGTCGTCGCCGACAAACTTGACCGCTGAAGGCGGTCAGGTGCCTTCACCGTTCTGATCCGATGCCAGCGTTTCGCCGTGTAAAATCATTTCGCCTCGGCGAAGGCGGAGATCTCTGAAAGGCAGCGGCATCTTCGTTTCGATCAGGGAGAATCAGTAAGACGCGGCGGCGAATTGACATCGTTGGCTTGGAACCTATCGTCCTGCAGAAGGCAATGGAGTTTGCCTCTCCGAAAAGGGAAACCGCCTGAGCTAATGACTCCTATCAGTGCCGCAAGGCAGTGGTTGGAGTTTTTTTATGCTTAGTTACGTTTACCTGATGCTCGGTCGTGCGCGTGTTCATTCATTCGAAAATCGACGGCGCGGCTGAAAAACCCGAGGCGCTTGAAACAGTGTGGGAACCTGATGCGCAACTGGCGGAGGTTGAACCGGCCGGACGTTCTCTTCACTCCGCATATCGACTACAATAGCGTCAAAGCAGCCGAGCGGGTCGATGCTGTATCGGTGGAAAACAATGAGGGCCTGCTGGGCGGGCGCGACCAATGGGGTGAAATCAAGATGAAAGAATCCAGCGAAATGGTACACGCATCATCCTCCGCAAAAACAAAGAACAACTGGCTCAATCGCACAGTCCTGGGGGTCGGCTTTGCCAGTCTGTTCTCGGATGTTGGTCATGAGATGGCAACCACGGCCATGCCGGTTCTCCTTGCTTCGTTAGGCGCGAGTTCGGCGATTCTTGGACTGATCGAAGGAGTGGCCGACGGACTTTCCAGTTTCGCAAAGCTTTTTTCCGGCGTTTACATTGATCGGCTTCAAAAACGGAAGCCGCTTGCGGTTATCGGCTACTTTGTCACCGCCTCAGGGATGGCGAGCTTCGCCCTTGCGACCCAATGGTGGCACGTGTTAATCGGGCGCGCCGGTGGTTGGCTCGGACGCGGCGCGCGGACGCCGGTGCGCAACGTCCTCCTGACCGAAGCGACAACACCGGAAACCTACGGCCGCGCCTTCGGACTCGAGCGCGCCATGGACAGCGTCGGCGCGATCTTCGGACCGGCACTCGCCCTTGGCCTGACAGCCGCGATCGGTCTGCGGCCGATGTTTGCGCTCACGATCGTGCCTGGGATCATGGCCGCGCTGCTCATCGCCTTTCTCGTGCGCGAGAATCATCACGAGCCGCAGCCCACGCACACGCTCTGGAAAGGCGTGAAGGCGCTCCCGAGGGAATTTCGCAAATATTTGGTTGGCGTGAGCGTTGCGGGTATCGGCGATTTCTCCAACACGCTCCTCATTCTGTGGGCGACACAAAGCTTCTCGGCGCGTTTCGGCGGGGCTCGGGCGACGGCGCTGGCCATGGGTTTCTATATCGGTTACAACATCGTCTATACGATTTCGTGTTACCTGAGCGGGATATTGGCGGACCGCTTCGCGAAAAATCGGGTGCTGGCCTCGGGCTACGCGATCGCGGTGATTCCGGCGGTTGCGCTGCTTTGGCCCGGAGCCTCTTTCGTAAAGTTCGGCATCGTGTTCGCGTTTTCCGGCCTTTACATGGGCGTGTGGGAAACGCTTGAGAACACGACCGCCGCCACCCTCCTGCCGGCGCAGATTCGCGGCTTGGGATTTGGCGTTCTCGCCACCGTCAATGGGGTGGGCGATTTCATCTCTAGTGCGTCGGTCGGAGCGCTCTGGGTCATTTCGCCGGTCTGGGCCATGTCTTTCGTAATCGCGACCTCGTTAGGCGGGGCGGCCATCATCGCGCGGACCCGGCCGCCTCTGGCCGTCAACCCGCCAGCCGCACGAGGCATGACATGACCGGGATTGCTGAGCCGCGCGAATTATCGAGGGGCCGAGCCGCCGATCCCGCGCATCTGCGCGCTTACACGCGTGGGAAACTTGCGATCGCCGCGCAACTTCGGGCGCTGCTCGATCTTCTGAAAAAGCGGGCAAACGAAGCGCGTTTTCATCGTTGCGAAGAACTCATGTCAAGCTGGCCAAGGATCGTTTTACCCTCGCCCTCATCGGTCAGTTCAAGCGCGGCAAAAGCTCCCTGATGAACGCAATCATCGGTCGCGAATTATTGCCCACTGGCCTTCTCCCGCTGACCTCGGCAATCACGGTTTTGAAATTCGGGCCAGCCGAAAGATTGATCGTTAGGCGAGAAGACTCGATTTTCCCGGAGATCCTCCCGGTCGCCGCGCTCGCCCATTGCGTGACCGAAAAAGGCAATTCGGGAAATCGCAGAAAGGTCAAGACGGCATCTGCGCGCTCTCATCCATTTCGCCGGCGTGAAAGATACTCTCCACACACTCGCACAAAACCGCGACATATAACTTATGAACAAAAAACATCTCGAAGACTTCTACGCTTTTCTGCGTTTCCCGAGTATCTCGACCGACGATCAGTACGCCGGCCAACTCCTGGCCTGCGCGGAGTGGCTGGTCGAAAAATTAAAAGGCATCGGCCTAACGACGGAGTTGGTGCGAACGGCGAAACATCCGATTGTTTGGGGCCGCACCGCGCACGATCCGAAGAAACGCACGGTGCTGATCTATGGACATTACGATGTCCAGCCGCCCGATCCGCTGGAGTTATGGGATTCGCCGCCCTTCCAGCCAGTGCTGAAAAATGGCTATGTCTTTGCTCGCGGTGCGACTGACAACAAAGGCCAGATTCTGGCTCATATCCTGGGCGTTGCGGAAGTGCTGCGAGATACGCCGGAGCTGCCGGTTAATCTTCATTTTGTGATCGAAGGCGAGGAAGAAATCGGGAGCGTAAACCTGGAGAAATTCCTTGCGGATAACCGCGACGCTCTGCGCAGTGATGTCGCGATTGTCTCCGACAGCGAAATGCTCGCCCGCGGCGTGCCCACGCTCGCCTATGGCTTGCGCGGGCTGGCTGCTCTGGAATTGAAAGTGACCGGACCGAAGGTTGATTTGCACTCGGGACTCTTTGGCGGCGCGGTCGCGAATCCGATCACCGCACTGGCGCAGCTCCTCGCCACTTTGCATGATCGAGAAGGTCGTGTCGCTATCCGCGGCTTTTACGATAAGATCGCGCCGCTCGAAGATTGGGAGCGCGAAGCGTGGAAGAAACTGCCAGTCGACTCGGACAAAGCGACGCTGCACGAAAGCGGATCGCCTGCGCTCTTCGGCGAGAAAGGTTTCAGCACGCTCGAACGACTTTGGGCGCGCCCGACGGTTGAGATCAACGGAATCGGTGGCGGTTATCAAGGAATGGGAACCAAGACCGTGATTCCAAGTTTCGCGGCGGCGAAATTGACCTGCCGCCTCGTGCCTGAGCAGAATCCGACCGAGATCCTCGAGCTTCTGCAGCAACATCTGCGCGAAAACCTGCCATCCGGAGTCAGCATGGAGATAACTCCCGGTCACACCGGCCCATGGTATCTGGCCGATCCGCATTCTGCGTATGGTGAAGCGGCCCAGCGCGCCTTGCGCGAAGTCTTTGGTGGCGAAGTCGCGCTTATTCGCGTCGGCGGAAGCATTCCGATCGTGGCGGCGTTTCGCGATATCCTTGGGGCGGAATCCCTCCTCCTTGGTCTGGGCTTGCCGGATTGCCGGATGCACTCGCCTAACGAAAACTTCCCGGTTGAGAATCTCGAGGCCGGCATTCGTCTCAATCAGGTGCTGCTGCGCGACCTGGGCTCGCAAAGAGGACCGTGAACAAGAGCTTCGCTTTTTTCGGACGCGAAAAAGAAGTGCCGCCCCTGGAACCGCGCTGCGGAGCGATCTGGGCGGCCGGGATCAACTTCATGTTTTGCTCGATCGCGTTGAGCGACCTGACCCCGGATAAGTTGTGCGCCTACGGCGAACTTTCGCAGGAAGGCGCGACTGCGGTGGAAAGCATTCGCAGCGAAATCGGCGCCTTGCTCAACAAGCTGAGCGCGTATCTCGCCAAAGGTGCCGGCGCCGACTTGCAAACACGCCTGGAGCGACTCGGCGAAACCAGCGATGAAGTCAGGCTTCTGTCCGAAATCGAGCGCATCGTGGCGGCGCAGGGCCTGGTGGAATTTCGCGGGGCGCTTACCATGCCGCTCGATCGTTTTGAATCCGCAGCCTTCGAGGTTGGCGTTTTCGGGCGGGTCAGTTCCGGCAAATCCTCGCTGCTCAATTACATTCTCGAGACCGACATGCGAAAATCAACCGGTCAAATTCATTCTCCAGCCTGCGACGAACGTGCGCTCGCAGCGCACTTCGGCCCAGCAGCGACAGGACCGCTGGTTTTTCGATCTGAATCTGTCTCGAGATTTCCGTCACATTCAGCGTCGGCATTCCGCTGAGCTTCGGTAACTCCTCTGAAAGCGTTTCCGTCCCCGACTTTCCGCGAGCGAGTTGCAGGGCGAAGGCCAGTGTCTGCCGCGTGTGTTCGAGCGAATGCAACGCGGCGGCAACGGGCTGAGCGAGCATCGACGAGAGGGTGGCGCCGAAGATTTCTCCGGAATTGGCGTTGTCGGATTTGAGTAATGCGCTGGAGATCGCCTCGGCTGCGGCTTCGATGATCTCCGGCTTCGATTTGGTGATCTGGCCGGTCAAAAAAAATGCCTGTCCTTGCGCTCGCTTGAGTTCGCGTTCGCCACCGCGCAACGTTTCCAGCACGTCGTCTGGAGCAGACTGGGTGGAGTCTTCTTCGGCGCCCGCTTGTTCCCGGCGCTCCAATACCGCGAGGACAGCTTCGCGAAGTGCGCCGGCCTTGCGCTTCCGCGAAGCGACGACGAGTTCACGATGCTGCGCCAACAGCGGGCGCAGTTCCTCCACAAACCAGCGGTCGCATAATGCGGCCTTGTTACCGAAAACGCTAATGACGTGAACTGGCGGTTCGACTCCGAGCTGCGTCCGCAGATTCGTCTTCACGTAGTCGATTCATCCGGTCGCGATCGGCCGCTCCGAGCAGATCCGCTTTGCTGATCAGCACCGAGGCCGTCGCGCCGGCTTGATTTCCTGAGAAAGATTCAGGGCATGATGATAACATTCCAACGCGCGGGCGAAGTCCGACTGGGCGATATAACAAAGCCCTTGTGTCTGGTAAGCACTGATAAGGCCATGTTTCGTCCCCGGATGCGACTCATAGTGATCGAGAGCTTTTCCCACCGCTTGGAGCGCGGCTGCCAGGTCGCCTTCTTCGCGAAAAAGGTAGGCGTTTTGAACTTGCGCCGCAGCCGCAGCGTCGGCATCGCCGCTCGCCTGTGCGAGTCGCAGGACCAGATCGTTCAGTGATTGAGCGTTGCGATAACTACCGCTAATCGTAAGCTGATAAGCCGATTTCAAGAGTTGCTGGCATAACTCTTTGCGCGAGAGGGAAGGCGAGGCGTTTTTTATGGTTTCATCCTGGGCGGCCGAATTTCGGGCCTCTTCGAGGTGCTGCAAGAATTCTGGCGATAGCAAAGACGTTTCCGCTGCATGCGCCTGGGAAAGGCGCAAAAGCGAAAAGAGGAGAAAGAAAGAAAGCAGGGGCAACGAAAGTCTTCGCCCGAAGCTGCTCATCCGAGGCAACAGAGCAACAGCAAGGCCGTGTGATTTTTGAGCTGCCTGCCCTAATCGCAGATTGGTTACCGGACGAAATGGAACAAACGCGACAAGGTGCATGAGAATTCAGGCGCTATTATGTCCGCTTCGGGCGGAACCCCAAAGCGATTTGTCGGCCGCGCACCTGAGGCGATCGAATCGCTAGCCCGACACCGGTGTCGGTCTATGGTTAATTTCGCCCTTAATCGCGCGCGGCGGCGCCAGGCGATTTGGTTTCCGCGGGGCCGTAAATCTGGCCTCGTTTCCGCCTGAAGTGCGATTTGCGCGCCGAGTCCGCCGGTTCTCTCCCGAGCCGAGCTTTTTTCCGCAGAAGACTCAATCCATGGAGGACGCTTGACCGATGCCGCCCGTTCAGGATAAGATCGCGGCCGATTTGAGCGAGACGTTTACAACATTTCCCACCCTTGGGGAAGGATTCATGACCACGCACTGGAGCGTAGTGGACGATTTTACGCTGCAGCAGGTTGCGCCCGATCGCGCGCAGGCGGCGCTGGCGCGACTTTGCCGGGATTACTGGCCCCCGCTCTATCGGTTTGTTCGTCTGCGCGGCTACAGCAGGGACGATGCGAAGGATCTGACGCAGGGCTTCTTCGCCTATCTTCTCGAGAAACAGGCCTTCGCCAAGCCGGACCGGACCAAAGGGCGGTTCCGCACGTTTCTCCTCGTGCTCTTGAAGCGCTATTTGGGGGCAAGCCGGGCGCACCAGCGCCGGCAGAAACGCGGCGGCGCGGAAGCAATCGTGTTTCTTGACCATGGGCAGCTTGATTTGCTGGAGCAGGGTGTGGAGGATGCGCTCTCGACTGGTGCGCCACTCGATGAGGAGCGGCTTTTCGAATGGAACTGGGCAGCCGCGCTTGTTCACCGTGCGCTGGAATCTCTGAGTGCAGAATATTCCAGCAGCCGAAAAGCGCGGGTCTTTGCCGAGTTGCGACCGTTTTTAACCGGAGGAGTTGGTTTGCCGACGAAGGAAGCTGCGGCCGCGCATCTGGACGTTTCGATGGAGACGCTCCGCAGCCATCTCTTTCGCTTACGCGCGCGGTATCGGGAGCTGCTCCGTGCGGAAGTGCGGCGCACGGTCCTGCGGGCGCAAGGTGTCGACGATGAGCTGCGTTATCTCTGCCGCGTGCTGATTGCAAGTGCTTGAGGAGAAACGACGAACGTCGTCCGCTCATGTCGTCGTCTGTCGAAAATCAGACTCTTTTTTGCGAACGATGCGGTGCTCCCTTGAAGAGCCCGCCGGGCGGAAACGACTGTTTGCGCTGCCTCTTGCAGGCGGGAATTGATCCCGGGGAAGAGGAAGAAGGTCTTGCGCCTAACGAATCGGGCGCTCGCGTTTATCAGCACTACGAAATCCTGAACCATCCCGGTGGATCGCTTTGGGAATTGGGTCGGGGCACGATGGGGATTACCTACAAAGCGCGCGATATCAATCTCGACACGCCGGTCGCGCTCAAGATCATCAGCGCTCGCTTCTCCGGGCGGCCGAATGCGCGCAGGCGTTTTCTGTATGAGGCGCGGGCGGCCGCGTGCTTGCGACACCCAAATGTGGCGAGCGTTTTTCACTTTGGTACCATTCACGCTTTGCCCACTCTCGAGGACGGGGTGGCGACGGCGGAGGAGAACGCGGATGCGGGCGACTGCTTCTATGCGATGGAGCTGGTCGAAGGCGAAACCCTCGAGACGCGTCTGCGCCGTAGCGGACCCCTGGCGCCCGTTCTCGCACTCGAGATTGGTCTACAGGTAGCGAAGGCCCTGGCCGCGGCCGAGCGCCGCGGTCTGGTTCATCGCGACTTGAAGCCTTCCAACATCATGCTTGCAGAGAAGGAGGAAAAGGCGGCCGTGGCTGGCTCGCGGCCAGGGACGGACGAAGCGTGGGTGAAAGTGATCGATTTTGGCCTGGCCAAGCTCCGCGACAAGCAGGAGCAACCTACGACAAGTTTTCTTGGAACGCTGGCTTTTGCCAGCCCGGAGCAAATCGGGGCCCGGGAAGTCGACGTTCGTTCGGATATCTACTCGCTAGGAGCGACGCTCTGGTATTGCCTGACCGGGAAAACTCCCTTTCCAGGTCGCTTGCCTAACGATCTACGTGCTCCAGGAAATAGCGCTCCACTACCCGTTGCTCAACTCGCGGAGCGCGGCGTTCCCGCGGCAGTGATCGCGCTCCTCGAATCGGCCCTGGCCCCAAATCCGAATGATCGTCCGCATTCGGCGGCTGAGTTTGTGCAGAGCACGCAGAATTTGCTCGATGACCTCGTCGGCGCCGCCCGCCAAGTCACCTCGCCGCGCAGCCGCGCCTGGAAGTGGGCGCTTGCTGGTGGCGGTCTGGGACTCGCGGCCGGCTTGGTCGGACTCGCGGTCTTTCTGACCTTGTCTACTTCGCCGAAGGACAAATCGATTGCCGTTCTGCCGTTTCGAAACTTGAGCAACGGTCCGGCCGACGAATATTTTGTCGAAGGCATCCAGGACGACATCGTTTTTCGTCTCGTCAAAGTTCATGATTTAAGGGTGATCAGTCGCGAGGGCGCGGCCCGTTATCCAGCGAATGCGCCGCGCGACCTGCACGAAATTGGCCGGACGCTCGGGGTCCGGCATGTCCTGGAAGGCAGCCTCCGCCGTTCCGGCGATCACCTTCTCCTCCAGGTTGCATTGATCGATACCGTGGATGGACACGAACTTTGGGCCGAGGGCTACGACCGGAAGCTCGCGGACACGATGAATCTGCAAGGCGAACTGGCGAGCGACATTGCCGAAGCTCTCGACGCGAGGCTGAGCCCGCAGGAGAGCGCGGGGGTACAGGCCAGTTCGACGCACAACGCCGATGCCTTTGTCCTCTATCTGCGGGGCCGCAAGTTTGAAAACAGCCCGACTTTTGCAATCTCGGATTACGAGGCGGCGGAGGTGCTTTACAGGCAGGCGATCGCGCTCGATCCATCGTTTGCCCTCGCCCACGCACGACTCGCCTACGTTCTGGGGTTGCTTTATCGCTACCGCGGACCAAGCGAAGAGTTGAAACAGCGCGCTTATGCCGAGGTCAGCGCAGCGCTCAGGGTGCAACCTGATTTGGCGGAGGCCCATCTTAACAATGCTCTTTGTTCGTATCTTATCGACCGGGATTTCAATCGTGCGATGCCGGAGTTGCAAAAGGCGCGGCACCTCTTGCCTAACGATACGAAGGCGCAAAGCTACATCGCCTATATTCAGCGCCGGCGTGGCCATTGGCGCGAGGCGCGCGCCCGTCTTGAGGATTGCCTCAAACGCGACCCGGGGAACGTGATGTACCAAGAAGAGCTTTACACCACGGCTTATCTCTTGCGCGACTGGCCAACCGCCGAGCAAAACGCCCTCCGCGCCGAGGCTCTCGGCCCCGAGCAACCACTCCTCAAAGTTCAACGCGCCATGGTCGATCTCTGGAAGGATGGGAACATCGCTCCACTCCAACGGGTTTTTGCCGCGATTCCTTCGTACGGCGACAAGGAGGGGATCGTCGCTTGGATGCGCTGGGATGCCGCCATGATTGCGCGCGATTTCGCGGCGGCCCGGGCTGCGGTCAACGGCTTCCCCTTTGAGACGTTGCCTTCCGTCTACAGCGCGCCGGTACCGAAAAGTTATCTCGAAGGCTGCATCGCCCTAGCTGCCGGTGATGACGCCGGCGCACCGCAGAAATTCGAAGCGGCGCGTCCCGTGATGGAAGCCGAAGCACTGGCGCACCCGGAGTCGGCCCAGAGCCACGCCCGTCTTGGCCTGCTCTACGCCTACATGGGGCGAAAAGCCGACGCGATTCGCGAGGGCGAACGCGCGGTTAGATTAAAACCGATCGCGGTTGACGCTGTTGATGGTCCCGAGGAAACGTGCAACCTGGCGCTCATTCACGCTCGCCTTGGCGACAACGATCAGGCGATCTCGATGATCGAGTCTCTGTTGCGAGCGCCCGGTGGCGTGTTCTTCTACGAAGCCAGCATGAGCCTTTGGGAATTGCGTCTGCGCTGGCAATGGGATCCGCTGCGGAGCGACCCACGCTTTCAGAAAATCCTCGCTGCTTCGGAGCCGCCCACCGTTTTTTAGCCGTTCGAGACGTCTCTTATATTTCATGCCCATATCCACTCGAGACAAGACGCCAGCCTGCGAGCAATGCGGCGCGCCGCTGCTCAACCTGGCGGTCGCGGGAAGCTGCTTGAACTGCCTCCTGAGCACCGGAATCGAGGACGGGTTAGAGCATTTCCGGGTTTCGTCTAACGAACCGCCCGGGCGCGTTTATCAGCATTACGAAATCCTGGGCCATCCGGATGGCTCGATTTGGGAATTGGGCCGGGGTCCGACGGGAGTCACCTACAAGGCGCGCGACATCAATCTCGACACACCGGTGGCGCTAAAGGTCATCGACACTCTTTTCTGGGCGGACCCGGCGGCGCGCCGGCGGTTTTTACACGAGGTTCAGGCCGCGGCGCAATTGCACCATCCAAACGTTGCCGGTGTTTTTCACATTGGAATGATCAATAGCGCTTCGGGGGCACAAGCCCTGGCGAACGCGGAAGATAGCCAAGGCGGCGATTGCTTCTACGCGATGGAGTTCGTCGAGGGTGAATCGATCGAGCAACGTCTGCGGCGCACTGGCCCGCTCAAAGCGGCCCTGGTGCTCGAGATTGCTTTGCAGGTCGCGCGCGCGCTGGCCGCGGCGGAGAAACGAGGCCTGTTTCATCGGGACTTGAGACCGTCGAACATTATGCTTGCTGACCAGGAGGAAAACGATCCTCTTGGCAATAACGAACGAGTGTGGGTGAAAGTGATCGACTTCGGCCTCGCCAGGCTCGCCACCGGAGAGAAAGACTCATCCGTGAATGTAAGTCTTCTGGGAGCGCCGGCTTTTTCCGGTCCGGAAGAAAGGACTGTGAGCAGAATCGACGGTCGGTCCGACATTTACTCGTTAGGCGCAACTCTCTGGTATTCGCTCACCGGCAACATCCCTGGAGAGCGTTCGCCTAAGACACCCTTGCCGCTTAATCAACTTGCCAGGCATGACGTTCCATCACCGGTCATCGCACTCCTGAAATCGATGCTTGCGATCGAACCGGAACACCGGCCGGATTCAGCCGCCGAACTGACCGAAGCGTTGCAACAGTGCCTTGATACGCTCAGCGATGCCGCGCGATTGTCTCGCGGACGTACGCGGCGTTGGGCCGTCGGGGCCGTCGCGAGTTTGGCCGCGGCTCTCGTCGGAGTGGCCATTTATTTCGCGCCGTCCTCTGCTCCCGAGGACAAATCCATCGCGGTGCTGCCTTTCCGGAACTTGGGCAATGACCCGGCCAACGCCTTTTTCGCGGAAGGCGTGCAGGACGACATTCTTTCCCGCCTGGTAAAGATCCGTGATTTAAAGGTGATCAACCACCTTGGGACGTCGCGCTATCCAGCGGATGCTCCGCGGGACTTGGGTGCTATCGCACGGACCCTCGGGGTGCGGCATTTACTTCAAGGCGGCCTCCGCCTGGCCGGCGATCGGGTTGTGCTCCATGTCTCATTGATCGATGCGCGCGATGGGCAAGAGCTTTGGTCTGCGAGCTATGATCGCAAACTAGTGGACGCGATCAACCTGCAAGGAGAGTTGGCCAGTAACATCGCCGACGCGCTTGATGCGAAACTAAGCCCGCGAGAAAGAGGCGAAGTGCGGGCGAGACCAACGCGTAATCCTGATGCGTATGTTCTCTACCTGCGAGGCCGCAAGCTCGAAAGGAACCCCGCGTTTTCGATCACTGGCTTTGAGGGCGCCGAAACACTCTACCGGCAGGCGGTGGCGCTTGATCCAGGATTTGCCCTCGCTCACGCCCGGCTCGCTATTACCCTCGGATTGCTGCATCGTTTCCGCGGGCCAACTGAAGAGCTCGAGGCGGGGGCCCGCGCCGAAGCGCGTGAGGCATTGCGCCTCGAGCCCGAGCTAGGCGAAGCGCATCTTGCCCAAGGATTGTATCAGTATCGAATTGAGCGGGATTTTAACCGTGCCTTACCCGAACTCGAAATAGCACGACGCCTTCTCCCGAACGATAGCGAAGTGGAAGAGACGATAGCATTCATTTACCGCCGGCTTGGCGAATGGCGCCAAGCCCGCGTGGATCAAGAACGCGCTCTTGCGGGCGATCCGCTCAATTTCGAGTACGAGCGCGAACTGAACGCCACGGCTTGTCTCCTGCGCGATTGGCACCCGGCGGCGAAACATGCAGCCCAAGCTTCGACTTTGGCGCCGAAATTGGATACACTTAGGGGCGAGTGGGCGTTGGTTGCACTTTGGCAAAGTGGGAACCTGGCTCCGCTGCGAGAATTCTTTCATGATTTGAGCGGGTTTGGCGATCCGGAGGGCAATCTGGCTTGGGCGCGTTGGGATGCGGCGATGCTGGCGCGGAATTTCGCGGACGCCCGAAAAGCGATCGATTACTTTCCCTTGGCGACACTGCCTTCTGTGATGGGTGCGCCCGTTCCAAAAGCATATCTGAAAGGCTGCGCCTGGCTGGCCCAGGGTGAGAACGCTCGAGCTCAGGAGTTATTCGAGATTGCGCGCCCGTCGATGGAGGCCGAGACGCTTGCTCACCCGAACGATGCCATGCGCCATGCCCGGCTCGGTCTGCTCTACGCCTACATGGGTAGGAAAACGGATGCCATCAGGGAAGGAGAACGGGCGGCGCGACTGATGCCTGTTTCGCAAGATGCCATCGATGGACATGAGTGGCGGTGCAACCTTGCTCTGATTCATGCCCGGGTCGGTGATACGGATGTGGCGCTCTCCATGGTCGAATCGCTGCTCCAGCAGCCAGGTTGTGTTTCGCCGAATAATGAAGCATGTCTGACCCTTTGGGATCTCCGCCTGCGCTGGCAATGGGACCCGCTGCGGAAGGATGCAGTTTTTCAGAGGATCCTCGCCGGTCCGGAGCCGGCGACCATTTTCTGATTTCTTAAGCATCCTGAAGTTCAGAAACGCGGCCGGTCAGGTAACTTTTTCTTAACTTCCGAACTATTTTTGCAACGCCGGCGAAATTTTGCGCATTAGAAAGGTAGAGACACTTCGGTGTCAATTACCGATGGCTAGTCCCCCCGGATCCCTCGGATGCGATAGCGCCTGGAGGCGGTCAAACGCCTTCAGGCGCGGTGGGGAGAGAGATTCAAATTACGCGGTTGCGTCGACCATTTCCGAAGCCGGTACCCGTTTCACCGCTTCGAGTCGGCTTCGCCAGGTGCTCGAAGGTAGGAGGCCGATCATCATGACGGCGAGCTGACTTGCGCCGAAGGCGATCAGCCAGGGAAAAGCGCTGTCCATGAATCCGTAGGAGTGCAGCCCGATCCCGAGCATGTTGACGCCAAACCATGACCAACTCGTGACGATGTTGCCGAAGACCGCCATCACCATCAGGCCCCTTTGTCTGACGAGTCCGCCCCAGCGGGCGTGCAGAATGATCGCGTTCCAGAGGACGATGAGGAGCGCGCCATTTTCCTTCGGATCCCAACCCCAGAACCGGCCCCGGGATTGATCCGCCCAGATACCGCCGAGGATCGTCCCGACGAAACTGAAGAGCGTCGCAAAACAGACGACACCATAGACCATGCGTGAGAGCGATTGCGCCGTGGCCCGATCGAGCGACGGAGTGAAGGCACCCCTTACGATATAGGTAAGGGCGAGGAATCCCGCGAGGAACGTCGAGGCGTAACCGAGCGTCACACAGACGACGTGAGTCGCGAGCCAGCCATTGGTATCGAGCACGGCTCGCATCATTTCCATCGTGTCGCCATCCATCGAGAGATGGTGCGCGATGAGCAGGGTGATGAAGCCAATCATGGCGGCGGTCGCGCTCCCGATCCCGTTGCGAAAAAATCGCTCGAGGAAAATACCGAGCAAGACCGCGCCCCAGCCGATGAAGACGGCGGACGAATAGAGATTCGTCACTGGTGGCCGGCCTTCGAGATACATTCGCGTGATCAGCCCGGCGGAGTGCAGCGCGAAGGTCAAAACCAGGAGCGCGAACGCGTAACGCCCCAATGTTTGCGGCCAGACGAGCCAGGAAGCGGCGGCGAGGATGAAGATCAAGACATAGATCACCATCGCGTTGTAGAAAGGCTGGAGCTGGTTGAAGACCGCCTCGACCTTCGCCTTCCACACGCGATGCGGCAGGTCGCGCTGCAACCCCGCCGAATAGTGGTCGAGCGTCCTGTTAAACATGGCTGGATCGTTCGCCCGGAAGGCCGTTGCCATCGCCGCCCACTCCTCCACGGCCGGATGCAGTTTGCCGTTGGTCAGGAAGGTGAGCACGCTTTCCCCCATTTTCCGCCACTGCAACGGATCGTCGTTGGGCGGAAAAGGCGGGATCGGGAAGAAGTATCCGGTCTCAGCGAGGAAGCCAAGGCTTTGCAAAGCTTCCGCCGTGATGCCGGTATTCATCGGTATTGGGGATGGATGGATGTTTTTCACCAAGTCGTCGATCTGACCTTTGAAATCGACCGTACCAGTGACTTCGAGAGTGTTTTCGAGTCGATGATATAGTGTCAATCGCTCAAACAGCTTGATGATATCGCGCTGAAACGGCGAGCGCAGTTGCGCGTCCACCTTTTCCGCGAGCGCAGCCTGTTGCTCGACCTCCTGCAAGTGCGGCACGAATTGGCGGAACGAAAAATACTTGCCTGCCTCCGGGCTTAAGCTGAGCGCAGTGAGGGTTTCCGGATTTCGAATCACGAAAATTTTGCGCTGATCCGCCTTGTCCTGTTTCATCAACACCTCGGCCAGCCAGTCCATCGCGGTCCGCGCGCCGTGGTCGGTATCGAGCGTTTGTTTGCCCTGAATGATGAGGAGGGAATTGCGCGCGACGGTATCGAGCGGCTTGATTCGCCCGTTCAGCAGGACAGGGAGACGGCCGAATTTCTGCATCTCAAAACCGCCCCAGGTGTCGTGCTGAAAGAGCGGCGCGACGACGTAGAGAAGCGCTCCGGCCACGATGAGCCAAATAACCACAGAACGATTCTTCTTCACCGGCTCCTCTTTTTCACAAACCCAAAAAGGTGCATCGAAAATTGCGTGAGAAGGCCGAGCGCAACAAGAGCACACGCAATATAAGGCAGGAGCATGGCGGGGTTTTTCACCACCTGCAAAATGCTTGTCTTGTCGTTGTTGTCGAAACCCGACTGATAAAAGGTGAAGCCTCGATAACGGAGCGGGTCGTTCATCGAGATGAGGACTTCGCGATTTTCGTTGCGCTGGAAATCGACCAGTCGCACTCGACTGGAGAAGTTCTTGGGAATGTCGGTGCCAGCATACCGATCATGCGCGAAGTGAAGGAGGGTAAGCGCGAATTGCTTGTAGAAGCGCCGCTGCCGCATGACGAGCGAATAGGTGTGACCGTTGAGCGTGAAAGTTTGCCAGTCGGGAATCGCATTCGAAACCAGCCACGTGCCTAACGAACCCTGCACGCCGTCGATCTCGACATAGGCTGCGCTCAGGTCGCGCTCGTCGTCTTTCACCGTGCGCGGCTCTTCTGTCACGACGACGTTTTTTCCAAAACCGACTGTCGCTGGTGAAGCCGACGCCTGCGGGTCCTGCGAGCGCATCACGAGACGCGAGTTCGGCATGAACTGCTGGATCTTGAGGGTGAAGGGGAGCGTCGGATTCTGGATCCTGCCTTCGTGAGCCAGCACTTCTTCTGGAATGGCGACGACCTGGTCGAAGCTCGGATCGGTCGAGTCGATCACGGCAAATTCCACTTCCCGCGGCGCCTCCGAGTAGCCCAGCGTCTGGCCTTCATCGATGCGCATCTGCGTCTCGCGTGCGAAGAGCCCGGTCAACAATTGCCCGATCAAAAGCAGGATGACACCGAGGTGCAGCAGGATGATGCCGATTTTCTTTTTCGAAAGCTGGAACCGCGTTGCGTGCGCGGCGAGCAGGTTGATCAGGAGCACCGACCCCAGCAGATAACCACCGGGCAAAATCGGAATTTTCCATCTCGCTCCCGGCGGCGACCAAAAGACAACCAAGCTCTGGAAATAACGCGCCTGCACCGCGTGAATCCCGAGGTGCACTTGCGCCAGCGTGCCGAGAAAAACCAGCACCATTCCCAGCCCGAGACAGACCACCGTCAGCCGGAGCGAGGAGAGGACGCGCAGCGGCGACTTGAGCGGAAAGGGACGAATGACGGTTTCGGACATTCGCTAGGGAATTTTCAGGCCCTGCAGGAAACTGGTGAAGGCGCTCTTCTGCGATTCCACTGCCGCGTCTTCGCCCGTCATCTTGATGAACCAGGAGCGCTCATTTTCGTCGAGGATCGCCGCCAGGATTCGTTGTTTTTCCTGTTTCGGCCCGATCGGCGTGCCGCTCACCAAATCGACCATCAGAAAGTCGTGACCGTTCGATTTCACATGCTCGGCCGTCTTCGCGAGAGTGTTTTCATCGATCGGTCCGAGGTTCACCTGACCGCGCCAGCGGTTCACATTCGCGAGATCGCCTCCGGCAATTCCCGGCAATGAGACCACCGAGACGTCGGTTTCCTTGCCGTTAGGCGCGGCGGCATTGAAACTGGCCAGCCGCATCGGCGTTAGGGGCTTTTCCCGCCAGCCCGGCGGGAGACGGTACTGCAACGGCGCACCCTGGGACGGCGCGATCATGGGAGGTGTTGGAGCGTTCGTGTTATTGCCACCGACGCTTGCGCTCATTGGGGCCGAAGCCGGCGCGGCTCCGGTTGCCGCGGACGATCCGTCGGTCAGATGCACGCTCTCCAGGAATTGCTTGAAGCCATCCCGCTGCGATTCCACGAGCTGATCCGGGCCCATCATTTTGAAGAACCATGTCTCGCCATTGATCGGAAAAATTCCGCCAAGGATACGCACTTTCGAGCCATCCGGGTTGATTGGTTGCTCGCTCGCGAGATCGACAAAAAACATGTCGCGGCCGGCGACCGACATCGGCGAACCGGCCTGTGTTATGTCCGAAACCGGCGCGAGCTTCAGTTGGTTTCGCCAGCGATTAACATTCGCCAACAGACCGCCGGCGGCTTCCGGAAACGAAATCACCGACACGTCCGCCGTTTTTCCATCCGCCCCGTGGATGAGAAAGCTTCCTTTGCGAAAACCGGTGGCCGGCTGCTCTTCCCAACCCGACGGCGCGGTCCAGTGCACTTCGGCGGGCGCGGGATTAGTTGTCATCCCCGCCTGCTGCGCCGCCTGCTCCGGCTGCGTTTCTTTCGGAATCCGATAAACAGTGATTCGCGCGTCATCGCTTCGGCCACAGGCAGCGACCAGAAGAATGGTCGCGAGGAGCGGCAGCCTAACGAATACGTCGCGAAGAACAAATAATGGCTTCAAGGGCAGGTGCGAAGTACCCGCCAAGAGCGGGTAATGTCAAGGAAATGGACCGACGCCCTAGCGTTCGATTCGTGACAGAAGGCTCCGGTTCCTCGCGGTGTTGCAATCTTCGGACTGGAATTGTGAACGCGGTTCGAGCGATGGCCACCGCCGTCGGCTCGATTCTTTGCCGGGGAAGCGAAGTCGAAAGGCAGAGAGCGAACTAGGCGTCGAGTACGAGGTCGCTTTTCGGTGCGCCGATGCAGGTGAGGCGAGTTCCGCGCTCGGTTTCGAAGTCGGATTTCTCGATGTAATCCACTTCGCCGGAAAATATGGCAACCTGGCAGGTGCCGCAGCTCCCAGCCCGGCATCCGCTCGCGATACTGATCCCGTTGGCTTCGGCAAGGTCAAGAATGCTGGCGTAGTCGCCGCACCATTGCAGCGTCTTGCCGCTTTTCTTGAATTGGATGGCGTAGCTGGGCGAGGCCGTTGGGCTTGGGGCAGCGGCGATTTTTTTCACGCTCGAAGGGCCAAAGGTTTCGTAGTGAATATGCTTTTCCGGCACGCCCCATTCTTTGAGACCTTCGGTTATGTCCTGCATCATCGGGCCCGGCCCGCAGAGGTAAAAATCGAAGTTGCTGGAGGGAAGCAGCGTCTTAATGAGTTTGACCGAGACGCGGCCCTCGTGATCGTAATCGCGCCCAAGTTCGTAATCAGGATCCGGCTTACTCGCGCAGACATGCAGGTGCACATTGGGGTTGTCGCGGGCGATCGCCTTGAGGTGTTCCTTCATGGCGTGTTCGGAACGATTGCGGATGCCATGGAAGAACCAGATCTCGCGTCGTGAACCCTGTGCGACGAGGGTATTGAGCATGCTCAAAACTGGCGTGACGCCGATGCCACTGCCGATAAGGACGACGCCGCTCCCGCCCGCGGGATCGAGACAAAATTGTCCGGACGGCGCTTTGACATCAAGGATGTCGCCTTCCTTGATCTGTTCGTGAAAAAAGGAGGAGGCGAGTCCGGGGGGCGCGTCTTTCGCGCCTGGGGGGATGCGTTTGATCGTGACGCGGTAGATGTCGTGGCGCGGGCAATCGGAGAGGCTGTAGCAGCGAATGATTGGCTTGGTCTGACCGGGGATGTCGAGTTGAAAGGTGAGATATTGGCCGGGCCGGAAGTCGGGCAGCGATTTCTTGTCGTGCGGAGCGAGCTGGAAGGAGCAGATGTCGCCGCATTCCACGATTTTTTTTGTGACAAGAAACTTGCGCCAGCCGTTCCAAGACAGGCCGCTCGCAGCCTTTTGCTGCCGCAGATCGCGCATCATTTCGAGCTCGGTCTTGAGCAGTTCGAGCGAAAGAGCAGCCTGGCGATTCTGACCGGCGAGCCGACGGACATTCGCTGCCGTGACCAAGCCAAGCTGGATTAATCCACCTCCGGCCAAAATGACGCCGATTGCTTCCAGAACCATGAGGGTCAAAATCGGCCGACTAGAATTTCACCAAAATCTCGGAGCGGAAACCGTAGGCGGTAGCGCGGTCTTCCGGAAATCCGACGAAGTTGTCGAAGATCAGGACCAGGTGCTGGTTCAATTTCATTTGATAGCGCACCGCGCCCGCGACCGCGTTCGGCTGGCTGGGGCCAAAAAATTTCGGATCCTGGGTCGCGACCCGCCCGCCGAGTTCGAAAGTGATCTGCTTGTCGGTGCCGCCGAGAAATTTCTGATAACCGACCGCTGCGCCGACTGCATCGTTGGCGCGATTGCCTAACGGCGCGCCGTAGGAACCGAGACCCTGCGCCGCAAAGAGAATGCCCGTGTCACCGAGCGGACCTCCCCGATCGCCGCCGCGTGCGGCCGAAGAATAATTAGCGATGCCCCAAAAAGCGTCGAGGTAAACGATGTCCTTGCTCTCCGGGAGCGTGGTCGAGAATTGCTGAAACAAGAGCACTCCGTTGCTCACTGCAGGTGTTTCGCGATCGAGCGCAATGGAAGCGTTGACTCGCGTAGTGGAGTTAATCAGACCAAAGCGCCGGGTGTCGCCAACGCCGATATAAAACCCGTCGCCTCCCGTGTAATCGTCGGCGTTTACGTAGGCCAAATCGAGATCGACCGTATCGGCGGCATAATCGGCGGTCGTGAAAAGGCCGAAGAGTCTGGCGCTGTTGTCGCGCAGGTTGTCATTCCGGTTCAGTTCGCCCCAGGCAAAGATTCCAGTCGTGCGCAGGGATGAGGCGCCGAGGGCGAAGAGAGACGTTCGCGTGATGCCAATGGCGTCGATCACGTCCTCATTGATCATGATTCCGTCTTCGAAACTCAGCGGCTGGCGGCCGATGGCGAAGCTGTAGTCCAGACTCTTGGTGTCGTTCGGATCGAGGTTGGGAAAGATCTCGCCGAAATCGCCCTGGAAGAAGAGCGTCGTGACGTAGGCATTGAGGTCGTTCTTGAGCCGTTGCGGGGGCGGATCAAAACGATACCCGCTGTAATCGAGTCCGTCGCGATCCAAGGGGCGGAACCCAATCAGCAGGCGCTCGGTCGGAGTGAGGTAAAGATTGCCATAGAGATCGAGGCGGCTGGCCCAGTCCGTTACCTGGCCCGTGCCGTTGTCGAAGGTCTGGAGCGCGGTGCGCGCAGTCCCAAAAACGATGAAGACCGGTTGCCAGACGGCGCCTGTCGGGATCGTGAAGCCGGGCGCGATCGGGCCTTTGCCGAGAAACGGATTTTGCCCGATCTCGATAATCGGTTTTGGTCTCTCGGGAAATCCTTCGAGTTTGAGCGGAATGGGTTTGTCGCTCAGAGCACTGCTGCCGTGCGCCGAAGCTCGCGGCCCGGTGCTGAAGAGGTCGAAAAAGCCACTCTTCTCTTTCTTTTTCGCAGCTTCGGTTTTCGTCGGGGCGGGACCGGTGGAGATGCGCGGGACGTTCTCGAGGTTGGTTCCACAATTACTGCAGAAATTAAAGCTACCCGGCATGACGTGGCCGCAGGTTGGGCAAATTACCGTTTCGCCTGTCATGCCAGTTTGGGCGCCCCCGGGCGCGATGGTCGTCAGGCCAAACACAGCGATGAGCAAGCTCGTTAGGATCGCGCGCATGGTCGGTCGTTTAGTGCGCGGAGAGATCATTGGTTTCCACCACCTTCGTGGTTTGCAAGCCGCCTTTCGATTCCGGCATGAAAGGTTTTGTCGGCGGCGCCATGATCTGGCGCTCGGTCGGTTTCAAACTGATCACGGCTGGGTGCGCGGGCAGGACGACGGTTTTGTTCCAAAGCGTCTGCGAGCGCTCGATCACCCGGTCAGCCACCGCCTTGGGCGACATGTTGTAATCGATTCCGACTTCCGCAATATCGGCGATCAAATTCACCGGTATCATCTGGGCGATGAACTTCACATTCACGGTATAAGGCGTCTGGCCCGTCAAGCGGGAACCGTCGACCTTGTAGCTCGCCCAACGATCGCCTCCCGGCGGAAGGACAATACTTTGTTTGCGCGCGCCGTTCGGCCGGGCGAGCAGCGCGTCGGCATTCGTTGCCGGCCGGACGTAGGGAAGCGGATCGACGCTCTTGTTGGTCGGCAAAACCTGCACCCGTTCGCCACCGCGGATCAGTTGCACGAGAAACTTCGACTGCAGGCTGAAGAGATATTTATCGATCGGCAATTTTCGATTGTGCACGTAGGCGGACTCTTCATCGCGCACGTCGCCGTTAGGATCGCGATCGCCGGAGACGAAAATCACTTTGCCCCGCCGATCAGTCACCCTCACCTGGAGAAAATTCGCGCGCTCCGCATCGAATCCGGTCGGCGTGCCGTGGCCATCGGTGCCATTCACAACCTGCACTTTGAACTTGATGCCGCGAGCGTCGTTTTCTTCGATGACAAAGTCGTGCAGTTGGAAGCCGCGGCGCAAAATCTGGTAGCGTTGCATGTTTGCTTCTTCGAGCTTGGCGAATTGGTCGTCGAGAATGGCGCGCGCGTCATAACGGTCGTCGATCGACTGCCAGCGGGGCGGGAACTTGTAATCCTTCGGCGCGTGATTCTCGAAGGCGTCCGTACCCCAGCCCGCGTGATAATCGAACTGCAACCATTCCCGCATCGTTGCGAGCTGCTGCGCTTTGACGTTAAAGGGAAAAAGACCCGGATGAATGACCGAATAATCAGGGCCGGCAAAGCGGTGGTCGGTCAGCTTGCGCGGTGGCGTCGCCTGATCACCGACCATCGCAGCTGGACCGAAAGCGTAGCCGGATTTAATCCCGGGGATTTTGCCCATGTGGCAATCCTGACAGGTCTCGCCGCGTTTGTTGGCCGGGGAATTCTTGAATTGCGAGAACGCTTCCTCGAGCCGGAAACCGTTGAGCAGATTGACGTCATGACAGGTGCCGCAAAAGCCGGACTTTTCCAGTGGATCGAACTTGATGACATCGGTGTGAATGGCCCGGCCCACTTCGCCGCGCTTCGTCACGACTTGATATTTGTCCGGCTGGCTGAGAACGCTCTTGAGAATCTTGTCGCCCTTCGGTCCGTAGACCGGTTCAAACAAATCGCCCTCCGCGATCGAGGTGCGCCCGCTCACTTTCCCGTAATTTTTCTTTACCCGATGGCAGACGATGCAGGTGATGCCTTCGCGCGAGGTCGGGTTACGATCCATGTTGCTGGCGAAGATTGGCTCCTCCAGTTGCATGCCGACCTGGGTGTGACAACGAATGCAGAAATCGCCGTTTGTCCCAGAGGTGCGTTTATCGATCGTCGCCTGCATGGTGTTAAAGACGGGGCTGATCTGCGCGTAGGCATGCTGCGAAACCGACCATTGCCGGAACTGAGTCGGATGGCAGGTCGCGCAGGTCGAGGCGGAGGGAAATTTATTTTCCACCAAGAGCTGGGCGTGAGCGGCGGCGGCATTAAGCGCTGTTCCCGCGCCTGCAGGTTTTGGCGGGGGATTTTGCGGCGCGTTCGGGACCAGCAGAAGTTCATCCGGCATTGGCTGGTTTGTTCCCTTTTCGCCTTGGGGCAGGAGGAGATCATCCTGCGAAGAAGTGGCCGGTTTGGCGCCCGGGGTGGAGGGCGCGAGCAAATCATCATTCGAAGAAGCCGCGGGAGCGCCGGTGGCCGCCGGTGTGGGCGCGAGCAGATCATCAGCGTCGTTAGGCTTGCTCGTCGCAGCGGGGGCGGCGGTGGCAGCGGGCGCAACGCTCGCGACCGGTGCAGCGCTCGCGGCGGGCGCCGGCGTCGCAGGTTGTTGGGCCCGCGACGTCGCCGGTGCAAAGAGAGTAAAGCCCAGCATTGCGACGACGGTTAGTGCCCGGCCAGTCTTGCCAATCACGAGTGCAGGTTGACTTTTCCCCCGCCGGTCAGTCAATCTTAAAAGTCAGGAAATCGCGGCGGAAAAATACTTGCGGCGGAAGATTGCGACCGTTACAAATTTTTTCGGGTACGATCAGTGCCGCCAGTAAAAGGGATCTCTCTATGAAAGTTTTTCGCCGTTCGCTTGCTTCTCTTGCGTTATTTTTCGGGCTCGGCGCGCCGCTCGTCATCGGTGGGCAGGTGCACGAAATCGATCCGGCTAAGGTCGTGGGTTCGCAAAAATGCGGCGAGTGCCACAAGTATGAAGTCGAGGCTTGGAAGACGACGCCGCACTTCGCGACTTTCGATTCCATGCATCGCAGCGCTGACGGCCAAAAGATTGCCGCCGCCCTCGGGATCAGGCGCATCAAATCGGAGAGTCTTTGCCTGACGTGTCACTATACGGTGCAGAAAAAAGGCGGCGGCGAAGCCGAGCCCATCTCCGGTGTTTCCTGCGAATCCTGTCACGGCGCAGCGCAGGATTGGGTGAATGTTCATAACGACAAAAAGCTTTCGCGCGAAGAACGCCGCGCGAAATCGGAGCCCGCGGGCATGATTCGACCCGATGATTTGTATGCGGTCGCGGCCAATTGTTACCAATGTCACCTCGTGCCTAACGAAAAGCTGGTGAACGTTGGCGGGCACACCGCCGGGAGCAAAGGCTTTGAGCTCGTCTCCTGGTCGCAGGGAATGGTGCGGCATAATTTCCTCACACCGGAAGGCGAGGAAGGCAAGGTGAACAAGGAAGACGACGCCAACCGCAGACGGATGATGTTCGCCATCGGCACGATTCTGGATCTGGAATACAGCCTGCGGGGCGTGGCGAGCGCGACGGAGAAGGCAACCTATGGTATCACCATGGCGCAGCGGGTGGCGGGGCTGAAAAAGAGGATCGAGGAGATCCAGAAAGCCGCGCCCACGGACGAAATGGCGCAGATCATTACCACCGTGAGCGGGGTCGCCTTGAAGCTGAATAATCAGGGGCCCTTGACCGAGGCGGCGGACAAGGTGGCCGAACTCGGCAAGAAATTTTCTTCCACGGAGACGGGCGGAAAACTCGCGGGCCTCGATCCGATGATTCCGTCGCCGGCGCAATATCGCGGAAAGCCGTATCAACCTTAACGCCTAACGACCGGATGACCGTCGCCTGATGTTTCGCGCGCCGGCATTTCCATCCTGGCAATGGACGATTCCCTGACGCGTATCACGCGGCCGCAGCGTTGGGACGTCCCGTTTGGCGCGGCGATGACGGAGACCGACGTCGATCGGCTGATGGAGTTTGCTCCTTTTTCGACGGTCGACCTGAAGCGTTTTCCACCGACGATTCCGTTACGGGGGATCCTGCGCAACGACGCCCGCGTCCGGCACTTCGAGGCGGGCGACATCATCGTTAGGGAAGGCGATTATGGGAATTCCGCCTTCTTCATTCTTGGCGGCCAGGTGCGCATTGTTCTCGACCCGCTCCCGGCGGAAATGCTTGGCCGTCGCCCGCCGCAAAAGAAAAGCTTTATCGCTTCGATCACCCAGCTTTGGTCGCGACCGGCCTATCCCGAAGTGCGCGATTATTCGGAAGGCAAAGTGACCGGCAGCGCTGATCCCGCGGCCGTGCAGGCGCGACAGGTGGAGGGCGATGAGGTGCGCATTTTCCTCCAGGACATACCGGGTGTGCTGGAAAAAAATCGCACCGCGCGGCTTGGTTCGGGGGAACTGTTTGGGGAAATCGCTGCCCTTTCGCGCGCTCCCCGCACTGCAACTGCGATCGCGGAGGGCTCGGCGGAGTTGCTCGAGGTGCGCTGGCAGGGCCTGCGCGAGATTCGAAAATACGTGCCCGAATGGAAGGAGCACATCGACCGGCTTTATCGCCAGCGCAGCCTCGCAACGCACCTTCGCGAGACGCCGCTTTTGAGAAATGTTTCCGACGAAGTCCTGCGGCAGGTTGCCGAGCACACGCTCTTCGAGAGCTTCGGAGATTTCGAGTGGAACGCATCCTATCGCACGGTGCGCGAGGCGTCCGCCCAGGAGCGCCTGGCGAAGGAGCCGGTCATCGCGCGCGAAGGCGATTATCCCAACGGATTGATTCTCATTCGGAGCGGCTTCGCCCGCCTTAGCCGCAAATATAACCACGGAGAGCGGACCATCAGTTATCTCGGGAAAGGAGATGTCTTCGGTCTTGCCGCTCTCTTCAGCCAGCCAGACGGCGGCGGTCCGAGCGGGCTGCAATTTTCCCTCCGCGCGATTGGTTACGTCGATATCCTCGTCATCCCGACCCCGATCTTCGAGGAGTTTATCGCGCCGCGTTTCGCAAAAGAAGAAATTGCCTCGTTGCGCGAACGCGTCCTGCGCCAGAGCCAGGTCAATCTGGGCCGGGACGCGGAAGCGGTCTTCGGGCCAGAGATGATCGAGTTTCTGGTGGAGGAGCGTTACGTCAACGGTAGCGCGACGATGCTGATCGATCTCGATCGTTGCACGCGCTGCGACGATTGCGTTCGGGCCTGCGCCGCGAGCCACGACAACAATCCCAAATTCATCCGCCACGGCCAAGTGCAGAATGGCATCATGGTCGCGCACGCCTGCATGCATTGTGTTGATCCGGTTTGCATGATTGGCTGCCCGACCGGTGCGATTCACCGCGAATCGATCGAAGGTCAGGTAGTAATCAATGACCTGACCTGTGTCGGCTGCGCCACCTGCGCCAACAGTTGTCCCTACGACAACATCCAGATGGTCGAGATTCGCGATCGGCAGGGACGATTCATTCTCGATGAAACCACGCAGACGCCGATCCTGAAGGCGACGAAGTGTGACCTGTGTGTCGATCAACTGGGGGGCCCGGCCTGCGTGCGCGCCTGCCCGCACGACGCTCTCATCCGCGCTGATATGCGCGAGGTCGATCAACTGGCGAGGTGGCTCAACCGGTGAGCCCGCTTCTTGTTAGGCGAATCTGGTTCAGCGCCGGGCTGCTGGCGGTGTCGGCCGCGGCCTTCTTCCTCTGGCACGTGCTGCGCGCCGCCCTCCGGCCGGATGCGATCTATACCGGGATCCTCCTTTTGGCGCTGGTGCTCGGGCTGGCCCTTTTCAACACGCGCAAGAAGCTGCCCTTCCTGCCTCTCGTGAAGGCGGCCACCTGGCTGCAGATTCACATCTACGCGGGCTGGTTTTGTCTCTTTATTTTCCTGCTTCACATCCAGTTTCGCGTCCCAGGCGGAGCTTTTGAAATTACTCTGGCGTGCGTCTTTTTCGTCGTCATCTTGAGCGGTTTCTTTGGTCTGTTCATCAGTCGCGATCTCCCGCCCCGGATGGCGCGCTCCGGTGAGCCGCTGGTCTACGAACGCATCCCGGCTTTTCGCCGGCGCATTCAAAGTGAGGTCGAGGAATTGATCCGCCTCGCCGAGCGCGAGACCGAGTCGTCAACCCTCGGCAACTTTTACGTGCAATATCTGCGCGAGTTTTTTATCAGCCGGCCCAATGTCTTTTCTGCGCTTCGCCGGAGCGAGCGCAAGTGGCATGCGCTCCTCGCGGAGACCGACGCGCTCGATCGCTACCTGAATGAGCGCGAGAAGACGATTGCTTCTGAGATTCGCGACTGGATCGAGACGAAACAGAATCTCGATTTTCAATACGCGGCGCAGCGTCTCTTGAAGTTTTGGCTCTTCGTTCACATTCCTTTTACCTACAGCTTGATTTTGCTCGGCATCGCGCACGGGGTCGTCGCGACGCTCTACGCGGGGAGATGGTGAAATGCAGCGACCGCTCGATCCGCTTCGGTTCAAACAAAATCACTATGACCGGCCAAACCAGGATTGGGTTTGCGGCCACGCCGCGGAAGGACGTGCCTGTCCGCTCGGCCCGGACGCGCGCGGGAATTGTCGCCATACCGGCGAATGCCGCCCGGCGAAAAAAGGCGACCGCTGGATGTGTATGCGGACCGAGGCGAGCGGGGGGAAATGTGCCGAGGGTCCGTTGCCCGACGGCGCCTGCGCGCATCCGATCCCGCCCTGCCAGCCGGTGCCGTCGGTCCGGCGGGCCCGCGGCTGGCTCGTCTGGGTCCTTGTTGCCCTAACGACCGGCGCGTTGCTCATTCTCCTCGGGAGCGGCTTGCGCTGGCCCTGGGTGAATCCTGGCGCGCTCACAAATGCCCACGCGACTTCGGCTTCGAAGTGCAGTGATTGTCACGCGGTTGAGGCCAAAAGCCAGCCATCATTCGCCGCCTTCGAGGATTTGAACAAGCGGCGCCTGACCGATAGCGCGCTCTGTTTGAAATGCCATGCCCTCGGGAATCACCCGTTTGAGCCGCACGGCATGCCGGGCGTCAACCTCATCGCCTTGCAACAGAGATTGAAGCGGCCGCCGAACGAGAAATCGCATGAGCCGTTGTTGCTCAAGGCGAGTCACGCCCTGAACCCGATCCGGGCCGACGCAGGCGTGCTCGCGTGCATGACCTGCCATCAGGAACATCACGGGCGGCGGTTCAATCTCAAGCAACTTTCCGACGCACAGTGCCAGAGCTGTCATTCCGTTCAGTTCACGAACCTCGCGAAGGGACATCCTGATTTCGGCCCCTATCCGTATCGCGCCCGCACCCGGATCTTTTTCGATCATGTGAGTCACCTGCAGCAGCACTTCAAAGAGCAGAAGGAGAAGGCGCCTACCTCCTGCGCCGACTGCCACGCTCTTGGAGCGTCGGGCCGTTTCATGCTGGTGAAAAGCTTCGCGCAAACCTGCGCCGCCTGTCACGGTGCGCAGATCCGGGGCGAGGGGATGACGACGAAAGGCGTCGCCTTTTTCTCCGTCCCGGGCATCGATGCCGAGACCCTGGCCGAGAAAGGAATCAGCATTGGCGAATGGCCGAAGTTTGCCGATGCAAAGCTGACTCCGTTCATGGAGTTGCTTCTCGACCACCAACCGGCTGCGCGCGCGGCTTTGGGGAAGTTGCGCGGAGTCGATTTGCTCGACCTGACGAAAGCGACTCCGGAGCAACTCGCAGCTGCCGCTCAGCTTGCCTGGGGCGTAAAGATCTTGCTTTTTCATCTCGTGGTCGACGGCCAACCCTACCTGTTGCAAGAGTTCAAGGACGAGGTGGCGCCGGCTGGACTCGAAATGCCGCGCGCGCCTCTGCTCGCCGCCCAAAAAGAATGGATGCCGCACCTCTTGGACGAGGTGGCGAATTACAACCGCGGAATCAAACCGCCGCTCCCGAAGAACGCGCGTCCGACACCCGCACCGACAGCTTCGCCTGGGCAAACGCCGGCAACGGGCGACGAGTCGTTGCTCGGCGGGGGCGATCTCAGTAGCGCGACGCCAACCCCGAAAACCTCCGACAGCAACGAAGATTTGGTCGCGGGAGGAAACGACGACCTCGTCGCCGCATCGCCGACGCCGTCCGCAACTCCGGCTTCAAGTGAAGACCTGGCTAGCGGCGACCTGCTGAACAACGCGGTTGCGGGCCCGACCCCGTCGCCGGCGGCAACTCCAGCGGCGACGCCGGCGGTGCAAATGAAGCCGGCCGAAGAATGGGTCGCGGCCGGGGGCTGGTATCGGCCCGTCGAAAGCTTCACCCTTTTTTATCGGCCAACGGGGCACGCCGATCCCTTTCTCGTCGCTTGGCTGACTGCGGCCGCGCGGCTCCGCGAAGCCCCTGGCATGCCTGACGCGCCCAAAGCTTTCCAGCGCCTGACCGACCCCCAGAATCCGGGTCTTTGCATGAAATGCCACACCATTACTGAGCGTGCCGCTTCCGCGGCGATCCGTTGGGTTCCCGTGGAGTCCGAACCAAAAGCTCAGACCTTCACCACCTTCAGTCACGCGGCCCATCTCAGCCTGGTCGGCGACGCTGGCTGCCAGAAATGCCACCAACTCAATCCCAAGGCCCAATACGCGAGGTATTTTACGGGGCCAGCCGGGGCAGAGGCGAACCGCGACCCGGCCCTTTTCGTGAGCAATTTCTCGCCACTTTCCAAGATGCTTTGTCTCCAGTGTCATCAGCCCAAGGTCGCGGGCGACGCCTGCCTGCTCTGTCATCGCTACCACACTGGTCCGACGGCGGGTGGCCTGGTGGCGAAGCATTCGCCGACAATTTTTGGGGTCAGGTAAGGCCGCGACCAGGCTCGGCTGCGAAATTCCTTCCCAGGAAAGCGGCGCTAGTGCTATAACAACCATAGATTTCACACCAATGCGCGCTCTAACTCGTCTGCGTGGTTGCACCGGCCTTCTCGGTCGTCTCGCCCTGGTCGCTTCGTTCACTTTCGCTGCCTGCCAGCCGCAAAAGGTCATTCTGACCCCGGGCGAAAATGATCTCGTTGTCCTCAACGGCTGCGTCATTTCCGCCTGCAACTATCTCGCCGTGGTCCAGACTCAGCACAGCCTCGAGCCGAACTTTTGGGCTAGGATTCTCCTCGTCCGCTATAAGGATCATCCAGCAGGTCACGCCTATTGCGTTTGGGAAACCGAAGGCACAATCTACGGCTACGATCGAAACGCCGGGTCGTTTCCGATCCCGGTTTACACGCGTGAACCGAAACTCATCGCCAGTGTCCTGGCCGAAGGGTTGTCCAAGGCCCTGAACGAACGGTTAACCGTCGCCCAGGCTGAGTTCGTCGAGCCGCACACGGCCGATCTCTACAAGTTTTAACCGACCACGGGATTCCGAAATCGGTTTCGCGTCAGGGAGGCGGAAACGGGCGTTGGAAGCGTAAAAAAAGCGCGACCATTACTGGTCGCGCCGCGAAGGCCTAGGGAATGAAACGTAACTTTCTCAATCGCAGTAGTGACTTCCCAGCTCGCACGCTTCTCAAAGCAACGCTTGTACCAACCCCGGCAGCCCACAAAAACTTTCTCGATTAAGCGAATCCAATCTGCTGCCACTCGCAGCGTGGGCAAGCTTTTGCTTGCCTCGAGCCGCAAAAAATCGCTTCATCTCGACATGAAGCTTCTCTCCCTTGTGGCTTTTTCGTTCGTCGGCAGTCTTGCGCTTCTCCAAGCCAATCCGGCCGATTCGAAAGGCGGCGCAAAGATCACCATGAACGAAGCGGAGCATATCGCTCTCCGGGACCATGCCCGCGCGCGTGTGACATCGGCAAAGCTGGAAAGCGTTCATGGCAAAATGGTTTGGTCGGTTGATGTCGCCGGACCGAAAGCGGGGCATTTGGTGCACGTCTCGGTGGACGCGATGAGTGGCCAAATCCTCTCCCAGCAAAAGAGTGAGCCTCCGGTAAAAGAGGCGAACGGTGAGCCAGGTCGTTAGGCTATTGCGGGAGGGTTACTGTTTACCCCAAATCTTCTCCAGATAACTGACGCGGCCGGACCCGATATGGTAGGCATCGAACGCCTCGGGATTCTTCAGGTAATATTTCTGGTGATATTCCTCGGCCGGATAAAACGGCATCTTGGGCAAAACTTCCGTCACGATTGGCTTATCGAACCGGCCGGATTTCGCCAGCTTTTCCTTGGAAGCTTGGGCGAGCTTTTTCTCTTCTTCGCCGCCGTAGTAAATTGCCGCCTGATAGGAGAGGCCGATGTCGTGGAACTGCCCGTCGGCCTGGGTCGGATTGATATTGTGCCAAAAAATGTCGAGCAATTGATCGTAGGAAATCTGTGCCGGATCATAGGTCACTTCGATTGCTTCGCGGTGCTGCGTTTTGTGGGCCGAGACGAGATTGTAGTTGGCCGTCTCTTTGCTTCCGCCGGTATAACCGACGACTGTTTTCGTCACGCCTTTGGCCTGATCGAACGGCGGCTGCATGCACCAAAAGCAGCCCCCGGCGAAGATCGCCGTTTTTGTTTCCGCGTGGGTCGTGCCGACCAGGCCGCAAAGAGCGAGAATGAAAAGAAGTTTATGCATGGTTTCGGGTGAGACTGCGGTGAGTGATCAAATATTCCAAGAAGTTCCGTCCGCCAGCCAGGAGGCGGATGCAAAGGCTGATGCCACGCTGCACGCCTCCGAGTTCGAATTGTTCCCGGAGAATTATTTCGCGCCGCTCGATCTCGCCGCTGTCTTTGGGCGGATCGCGCCGCTCGAAGTCGACCTCGGCTGCGGCGACGGCGGCTTTTTCGCGCAGTTGGCGGCGAAGTTTCCGGAGCGGAATTACCTCGGGATCGAAAAGCTTGGCGGTCGCGTGCGGCGGGGTTGCAAAAAAGCGGCCCGCCTCGCGGTCCGCAACCTGCGCTTCCTGCGCATCGAAAGCGCCTATGCCGTGGAATACCTGCTGCCGCCCGGCTCGGTCGAAGCTGTGCATCTGCTCTTCCCCGATCCCTGGCCGAAGAAAAAACACAAGCGCCGGCGCATCGTGCAGCCGGCCTTTCTCGAATCGATCCACCGCGTCCTCGGGCCAGGCGGGCGTTTCCGCATCGCGACTGATCAGGAAACCTATTTCAAAACAATTAGCGATTTGATTTCGCCCGCGGCCTTCGCGGAAGAATGTCCGCCGCCTGGCGAGTCGTTCCCCGTTACGACTTTCGAACGTCACTTCATCAGAGAAGGCGCGCCGATTTATCGGCTCGATCTACGCAAGGCTTCGTGATTCAGGAAACCGGTGGCGCGCCACTGGTCCCGAAAAAACTCCAGGCGCACGGCGCCCGTTTCGTCCTGTCGAAAGAGCCGGATGCCGCGCGCCCGCACCATCGCGGCCCACTGGTCGGGAATTCGTTCGCGGGCGGGGAATTCCACGGAGGTTGCGATGATCAATTGCGGATCCACCGCCTCGAGAAAATCCGGCGAGCCGGACGGGCCGTTGTAGTACTGGCCCTTGATCAGCACGTCGCTTTTCAGTTCGTTAGGCCGAGCCAGCAGAGCCTTTTCGGTGGACAGTCCGCTGTCGGAGACGAGGAGGACGCGATACTTTTTCTCAATCAGCAACTGGACGACCAGCGCCTGATCATCGGCCGCCTGGCTTCGCGCCCCCGCCGCGGGATGCAGAACGCGGGCGGTGACCCGGGGCGAGAGTGCGAACGAATCACCGCGCGCCGCGATTTCCCGGCACGCCAGCCTGACGACTAACGAATGGTGCACGCTCGAACGATCGGGCGCGCCGTTGTCGATCACCCGCCGCGGTCGAAACTCGTCGAGCACTGCGCTGGCGCCGCCGATGTGGAGCGAATCGCCATGAGTCAGCAGGAGCCCATCGAGCCGGTCGATCCCGCGCGAGTGAAGGTAATCGCGCATAAAACGCTCGTAATCGCGCGCGCTGCCCGCGTCGAGCAGCCAATCAGAGCCTTCATCGCGCACGTGCACGGCCGCACCCGCACCGGCATCGAGCACCGTAATTTCAGCCCGTGCGCCCGTCGGCCAATGCGGCGGTTCAACATAGATGTGGCCGGTTGGCAAATGCGCGAAAACCTGGACGAGACTAAAAATCACTTTCGCGAGGCTCCAGTTTGCGTTGTTGAAGACGAGTGAGAGCCCGGAGGAAAAGGGCGCAGCCACGAGCGACATCAAACCAACCGCCAGCACACAAAACGCGACTGGCACCATGGTGAGATTCGCGAGGAGGGCGATTGGCGTAACGAGGTAGAAATACCAAATGATGAGGAGGAGCGAGCCGATCCAGGCCGCCCCCGAGACGGCGACTCCACCCGCCAACCAGCCATAGCCGCGCTCAAAAACACGCCGTCCCCGGCTAACGAGACTGCGGGGCAGAAACGGATCGGCCGCGCTCGACCGCAGCAGGACGCGAAAGATCTTCTCGCGCCAAAGAATGATCGCCCCGACGACGGCGAAGGAGAGTTGAAAACCGGAGGTAAAGAGCTGGTTGCTGTCGATTGCGAGAATGACGAGCGCGGCGCCCGCGAGACTGTTGAGCGCGAGCACCGGTCGATCAAAGAAGATTCCGCCCAGCAGAAAAGCCGCCATCGTCGCCGCGCGCACGCTCGAGATGTGGAAACCGGTAATGGCCGAGTAAAAAAAGAGGCACGGAATGATGACTGCAGCCGCGGTTGCGCGGGGGAAGCGCAGGAGCGACATCAAAATCCAGAGCAGTTGCGCAATGATGCCGACGTGCAGTCCGGCGACCGCAAAGAGGTGCAGGGTGCCGGTCTGCTGGAACGGTTCCTCGATGTCGTCAGGCGTGTCGTGGCGGACCCCGAGTGCCATGCCATTGATCAGCGCCACAACATCCGGCGATTCCGTCAGCCCGTGGGAAAGCGTCGTTTGCATCCAATTTCGCGCCCGGATCGCACTCCGCATCACGAAACCTCCGCCGCCGGTGCGCAGGATGGTGCCGTCGCTGGCATAACGCGCGAAAATGCTCTGGTAAACATCGTGCCGTGCGAGGTAGCTATGGAGGTCAAAAAACCCCGGGTTCCGCGGCGGCGGAATCGGTTCGATGAGGCCGCGCAATCTCAGCTCGTCGCCGAATTGCGGGCTGCCTTTCCAGTGCACCCGGACGATGGCTGCACAGAGCTGGTGCTGCCCGCCGAGATCGATCGTGTTGAGCCGAAGAAGAAGGGTCGTATAGTCGTTAGGCGAAACCTTCGGTTCGCTCGCGACCGTGCCGCTTACGGTCACGGCGCGCGGCCGATTACCGAGCCGGGCTGCCAGTTCTTTTCCTGGCGCGTCGCTCATCCGCACTAAATGCAAAGCGAAAAAGGCGCCGGCCACGAGCAAATGGGTAAGCCATGTCGCCGGCCAGATAACAGTGACCACGGCCAGGAAGCCGAGGGCGCCGCAGACCAGCCCGATCGGGGCCGGAAAAAATTCCGCGAGCAAAATGCCGCCAAACGCCACCAGGATCGCGCCGAGCAGCGGTTGCCGGGGGGAATTCATCATGCTTTGGAGGCTCCTTTCTATTTGTCAGGCAAACCGCGCCACCGCGTCGCCGCTGCGCAAAACGATTGCTTCACCCGCGTTAGTTAATATGGTTGGACGACTGTGCCGACACCTTTTTCGCGCAGGAAGCGAAGCAACGTCGTCCGAGCAGACGCGAAGAACGGAGCGGAGACCCAATCCGCGCGTCGCGTAGGGCTGAAGCCCGGGCTCGATTGGCATAAGCGCAACTTCCTCACTGAAGTCCTCATCCCATCGCTTTTCACGAAGCGCTCCGGTCTGCGTGCCAACCCGCTTTTCCCCAGAGTGAAAACGGGAGAAATTTGCATTACCTGGATTGGGCACGCCTCGTTCCTGATTCAAATCGCCGGCGTGAATGTCCTCATCGATCCGAACTGGTCGATGTGGCTGAGCGTGATTAAACGGCTTAAACGCCCCGGATTGAACATCGATAACCTGCCATCGATCGATACGGTTCTCGTGACTCACGCCCATTTCGATCATCTCGACCGGCGGACGCTCCGCCGGGTCGCGGCCGATCAGCCGATCGTGGTGCCGACCGGGGTAGGAAATCTGGTGCACGATTTGGGCTTTAACATTGTGCACGAGCTCGATGAATGGCAGAGCGTGCAGCTCGGCCCGCTCAAGATCTCGCTCACGCCATGTCATCATTGGGGCGCACGGATGTTGCACGATCGGCATCGCGGCTTCGGCGGATTTGTCATCGAGGGCGCCGGTCGCTCGATTTTTCACTGTGGCGACAGCGCCTATTTCTCCGGCTTCAAGGACATCGGCAAGCGCTTTTCGATTGAAGTCGCGCTCCTGCCAATCGGAGGTTATGACGCGCCGAGCAAACGAGAGGTGCACATGAATCCGGAGGAAGCGGTCCAGGCCTTTCTCGAGCTGGGGGGACAGAAGCTGGTGCCGATGCATTACGGCACGTTTCGCCTTGGCTTTGAGCCGCTTGACGAGCCGCCGCAGCGCCTGCTCTCGAGCGCGCGCGCCAACCGGGTCGAGGCCAAGGTCCTTCTGATGACGGAAGGCCAGCCGGTCGTCCTTTGACTCCAATCCGACGGCGCTAGTAAACGTCTCGCCGGTAGCGCTTGTCGCTCTTCAGTTTTTCGACGTAGTCGTTCGCCTCTCCGATGCTCAGTCCACCTTGCTGCTGCACGATTTGGCGCAGGGCAGCGTCGACATCTTTGGCCATCTGCCAGGCATCGCCGCAGACGTAAAAGTAGGCGCCCTCGGCGAGCCAACTCCAAAGCTCGGGCGCCGCTTCCATCATTCGGTGCTGCACATAAATCTTGTGCGCCTGATCGCGCGAAAAGGCGGTGTCGAGCCGCGTCAGCCAACCGCCTGCGATGAATTTCTCGAAATCTTCCCGATAATAAAAATCGCCCTTCTCGTGTTGCGCGCCGAAGAACAACCACGTCTTGCCGCGCGCGCCAATCGCCTGGCGTTCCTGGAGGAAGGCGCGGAACGGCGCCACCCCGGTGCCCGGCCCAACCATGATGATCGGCGCTTCCTTATCCTCCGGGAGGTGAAAGTTCGATTTGCTCGCAAAAACCGGTGCGGGCGAGGTCGAGCAACGTTCGGCGAGGAAGGTCGAGCAGACGCCTTTCCTTTTGCGGCCGTGACTTTCGTAAGTGACAACGTCGACGATGAGGTGAACCACATCCGGGAACGCTTTCAGGCTGGAAGCCACGGAATACAACCTTGGTTGCAGTTTGGCGAGCAGACTAACGAACTCGGCCGGCTCGAATCTGACCGAAGGATGCTCGATCAGAAAATCGATGATCTCCATGCCCCAGAGATAGGTCGCGAGATCCTGTTTGCGCTTTGGATCGAGCAGTCCCTTCAGGAGCGGTGCAGCGGACGCGCGCTCGACGATGGCGCGCAAAAACTTCGGAGTCGGCTGGGCGATGCTGTAATTGCGCAGGAGCGCCTCGCGAAAACTGCTCGGCACTCCCTTGTTGTCGGACACGGTTTCGTTCCCCGTCGCGTGCAGAGCGGCGAGAATTTCTTCCACCAGCTCCGGCCAGTTCGTTGGGTAAACCGCGATCGACTCGCCTACCTCGTAGCTCAGGCTGGAACCCTCGAGCGAGAGCTCGAAATGGCGGATGTCCTTTTCCGAGTCGGGGTTGTTGAGCCGGCGATTAACCAGCATCCTGGCTGGGAAAGGGTTGGTGCGGGAGTAGGCGACGGGCGCGATGACGTTAGGCATGTGAAGCGAAGAATTTTGTAGCGGTGGCAGTCCGCAATGTTTTCACGAGAATGGACGGCTCGGCAACGGGATTCTGGCGAAACGCTCGTCCGCTTCGGCGGCGGGCCTTCTGCCTGACGACGGCCGTCGCCGGACGAAATCGCTGCCTTACCATTGCACCTGGAGCGACTTGAGGTCGGGATCCTTCTTCGCAATCTCACGAAAAGTCGCGTCCATCTGAAAGCTGATCTCCAGATGTCGCCGCGCATCGCGCGCCTGGCCGAGCAACGCCTCGTAGCAGCCGAGGTTGTAATAATAAATCGGCTCCCGCCGCAACGCGGGCGGACCTTTCAAGAGCATGGCACGTGCTTCCCCCGTCCGGCCAAGCTGGTTCAAACAAAATCCGGCATGGAGAAATCCTGCGCCGCAGTCGGGCGCGACCCGACAAAGTTTGCGGCTGAGAGTCAGGGCGCGCTGCCACGATTTGCGCATCATCAGATGATGCAGGCGCAGTTGCAGGACTTCCGGTCGGCCCTGCAACGATTTTGGAATGGCGTTGAGCTCGGCGATGGATTCGCGATCCATTCCAAGTTCCGCGTAGCCACACGCAGTGCGCAATTGCCATTCGAGTCTCATTGGTTCTTGAAAAGCAAATCGCGCGCCCCTGCCGGATTTGGGGCGGTTGTAGCCGCTTCGTTGCGCGAAGCACGGAGATACCGGCCGCCCGCAGGGCGGCGTCTACAAAAGCGCCGCGAGCTCCGTGAGACGGCGATCGAATAGACGCAGTGTGCTCTCGACGGGCGCGGGCGAAGTCATGTCGACGCCGGCCGCGCGCAAGGTTTCGAGTGGAAATTTTGAGCCGCCCGATTTCAGAAAACTGAGATAAGACTCCACCGCGCCCGGCACGCCCGACAGGACACGTTCGGCCAGTGCGATCGCCGCTGAGACGCCGGTCGCATATTTGTAGACGTAAAACGCGCTGTAAAAATGCGGGATCCGCAGGCACTCCAGATCCAGCGCCGGATCGAGCAGGATGCCCGGACCGAAATAGGCCTCAAGCAATTTGCGATATTCGCCTTTGAAAATATCGAGGGTGAGCGCATCGCCTCGCTCCTCGATCGTGTGAATGATTTTTTCAAACTCGGCAAACATCGTCTGGCGAAAAAGTGTGCCGCGGATGTCGTCAATCTGGCGATTGATGATGTAGGCGCGCATCTTCGGATCGTTCGTCTGCTCGAGGAAATGGTGAGTGAGGAGCTCTTCGTTGAAGGTCGAGGCCACCTCTGCGAGAAAGATGGGATAATCCGCGTCCTGATAAAGCTGGTGGCGTTGCGCGAACCAGGAATGCATCGAGTGACCCGCTTCGTGCGCGAGCGTGTAGACATCGGAAAAAACGTCGCGCTTGTAATTCATCAGGATATAGGGGGGCGCGCCGTAGCTCCCGCTGGAGAAAGCGCCGCTTCGTTTTCCCTTCGACTCATAACGATCGCACCAGCGTCCGCGCAGGCCTTCGCCTAACGAGTCGACGTATTCCCTGCCCAGGGGGGCAAGGGAAGCGAGCACCTTCTCGATCGCCTCATCAAAGGAAACATCCGTTTCGATTTCAGCGACCAGCGGCACATAGGTGTCATAAGCATGCAGTTCCTCGAGCCCCAGCACGCGCCGGCGTAAATCGTAATAGCGATGGAGCGGTTGAAAATTCGCCCGCACCGCGGTGATCAGTCCTTCATAGACCGCGATCGGGATGTCGTCATGGAAGAGCGATGCCTCCAGCGCCGAGGGATAGTTGCGCGCCCGCGCCCGAAAGACGTCCGCCTTGACCGAGTAGGCGAGAGTCGCGGCGAGCGTGAACTGATGATCCCGAAACTCGTCGTAGAACTGACGGAAAGCCCGTTTGCGCAGGGCGTGATCCCGTTTCACCAGAAACGCGCTGAAGGAACTCTGTGTCAGTGGTCGCTCCTGACCCTTGTCGTCAATCAGGGCGCCGAATTTCATGTCCACATCGGTCAATTGCGAGAAGGCGTCGTCGTAGCCGGCGAGCGCCGAGCTCCCGAGTGCGAGGAGCCGTTCCTCCTTTTCCGATAGGATGTGCGGCTTCATCCGCCGGATCTTGTGCAGCCGGATGCGCCACTCCTTCAGCGCCGGGTCATCCAGAAAACGCGCGAACGATTCGTCGTCGATCGTCTGAATTTCCGGCACGATGAACGAGCAGGCTTCACCGATGATCGTGAGCAGGTTCTGGAGCTGGCCCATCCGCGCCAGATAGTTCGGATTCGCGCTGTCCTCGGCCAGCTGGAGCGAGGCGAAGTGGTAAACACGCTCGATTTTCAGGTCGAGGGTCTTTTCAAAATCGAGCAGCTCCGCCAGCGTCGCGGCCGCTTCACCCACGCGCCCTTTCCAGTTCGTTAGGCGCGGATAGGTCGTCTGGATCCAGGCAAAGTCTTCGCTCCATTTGTCGATATCGGCAAAGAGATGCGATAAATCCCACTTGTCGGCCTCGGGAATCTCGTCGCGGGTCGGAGTTTTGGTTTCGTCCATGTTGGTTTTTCTCGCAGCAAACCCGCACGCTGTCATCCCGCCTGGTGAGAAGGCGGCCGGTGTTTCTCTGCCGGCCCGGCGTCAGACCCCGGGGAGCGCACGCGCCCCCAGAAACGTTGGATCCAAGGCTTCCGGCAGCGGTTCGGTAGGACGCACGTTCGTCTTAAGACACTTCGACAAAAAATCTGCGGGCTTTTTGCTAAACATGAGCGGCTCGCCAGCGAACCGCACAGCGTCAAAAAAGCAATCTCGTTTATGTTGATGACGAATGAAGACTCCAACAAACCGCATCCACTGAATATCATTCTGAATTGCAGAGCGGTCAGGAAAGACAATTTGGCGTCGAGTTGGACAAGGCCACGTTCCAGTCGCGCCAGACACCACGGGCGGATCTCCCCGAACGAACAAGTCTAACTCGGCATCAGTGCCCGAATTGCCCTGGTCCGGGGAGATTGAGCGTGACCTGATGGCCGGCGAGCGGTTCGCCCGAGGCTTCCTAGCGAAAGCCTTCTTCGCCTTTCTTGTGCAGGCGCGGGCCCTTTGCCACGAGATTTTCGCGCGCCTCGTTGATCGGGACATTCGGGCAACTGTCGATCCATGGCTGGCCTTGCAGCGCGGCCCAGTGGACGGCGTTGCGTAGCACCCGCCGAACGACAGAATGGAAATAGATCGGGTAGGCCTCGTGGCCGGGGCGGAAGTAAAAGATTTTGCCGTTGCCGCGTTTCCAGGTGCAGCCGCTTCGGAACACTTCGCCGCCTTCGAACCACGAAATGAAAATGATTTCATCCGGGGTCGGGATGGCAAAGGGCTCGCCATACATTTCGGTGTTTTCGATTTCGAAACAGCGATCGATCCCGTGCGCAATGGGGTGACCCGGGTTGCAGACCCAGAGCCGCTCGCGCTCGCCCGCTTCGCGCCAGGTGAGCGAGCAGCTCGTGCCCATGAGACGCTTGAACACTTTCGAGTAATGCGACGAATGCAGCGCAATGAATCCCATCCCTTCCCAAATCCGGCTAAGGACGCGTTCGACAACCGCATCACTCACTTCGCCATGCGCGGCGTGACCCCACCAGAGAAGCACGTCGGTCCGGTCGAGAACATTTTTCGTCAGGCCGTGTTCCGCTTCCTGCAGGGTGGCGGTGCGGACGTCCAACTCGGGGTCTTCGCGCAGACCCTCGGCGATGCAGTTGTGCATTCCGTCGGGGTAGACCTGAGCCACGATCGGGTTCTTGCGCTCATGCACGTTCTCGCCCCAGACCGTGACGCGGATGGGCGACGCCATTTAAGCCGGAAGTCGAAGGGTCCAGCTTCGCGCCAGCCAAAGCGGGACCACGCCGAACGCGCCAAACGCGCAGTCGACCAGGCGCCACCAGAGCGGGAGCTGCCGGATGTCGCCGAGAATTAGCGCGGTTGGAATAACCAGCAGGCAGGCGATGATTCCGGCGTTGATCACCCAGATATTGCGGCGCGGATCGAGCAGCGGTCCGATGAAAAAGATCGCGATAACAAAGTGACCGAAAGCCAGCCAGTCGGTGCCGTAACCGATAAAAGGATAGGCCGAATACGTGGCCGCGAGTCCGCGATGGATTTCTCCCATCCAGGTCGCGGCGGCGGGCAGCAGGCCGCTGCGGTGCAGCAACTGGGAGATGCTGGCGGATTCCGTAAGCAACGGGAGCGCGCTGACGCCGCTGGCGATGAGCCCAAGGATCACGATGCCGATCAAGACGCGAATACGGGTGAGCAGGCGCGTTTCTTCTTCCGACCGGAGGTCTGGTTCCATCGAAGATTTTCCCTTGCCCGGCAGCATGGTCGAGCCCGCAGATCAGGTCAACGCTGGATGCCGCGCGATGAGCGCGAGGGCTCGTCGGAGCAGGTCGCGACCCGGCGGAATCCGATGCCACGGTGAGGCGCCGGAAGGATGCGGCAGCGGGATAAGGTCGAACTGCCGGCCCGCGCGGCGGACGCGAAAACTTTGGCCGATCACCGTGTCCAGCTTCGCACACGGGATGAATTGCGCGATCGCCAGTTTGCCGACCGGAATGACGAGGCGCGGCTCCAGGATTTCAATTTCGCGATCGAGCCAGGATGAGCAGTTTGCGATCTCCAGTGGATTGGGTACACGATCGCTGCCGCCGGGTGCCTTGCCGGGGAAACAGCGGCAGACCGCAGCAAAATAGATTCTTGCCCGCACTATTTCCTCCCTCAGGCCGCAGGCATCCTCGAACCAGCGAAAGAGCGTCTTGCCGGCGGTCCAGGCGAATGGTTTCCCCGCAATTGGTTCGCGCACACCCGGCGCCTGTCCGACTATGATCACCTTGCTTACGACCGCGCCGCCGGAAACGGGCGGCGGATGCATGAGCGGACAGCGCTGGCAGTTGCGCAGACGCACGACGTGCTGCTCAAGCCGTCTCTTTCTTTCCGTCGCGACGGCCATTTGCCTAACGACGGAAAAGCGAAAAGAGCAGACTCAGGACAATGCTGAGAATGATGCAGGTGACGATCGGGAAATAGAATGCCGAATGTCCCCGCTCGATGCGAATATCGCCCGGCAGGTGACCCAGCCAGCTCGAACCAAAACCGCTCCAGAGCACCAGCCCGAGGAGCACGATCACTCCGCCAAAAATCGCCAGCAATTTGCCGATCTCTTGCATGTCGCCGCTAACTTTGCGGTCTGACCGGTAAACAGCAAACCGAGTCTTGCCGCTCGCTGCGGGCGAGCTGATTCTCACCCGGTGAAACTCGGTCAACTTAGCGAGGCCGCGATTTACTCGAGCGACCTCGCGGCCGCGGAGGAATTTTATCGCGACATTTTGGGCCTTGAGAAGATTTCCGCCTTGAACGATCGCGGGATTGCCTTTCGCTGCGGCGCCACGGTGCTGCTCGTTTTTGATCCGGCCCGCACCCGCGTTCCGGATGCGGGCGTGCCGCCACACGGCGCCAGCGGAGAAGGCCACATCGCATTCGTCATCGAAGACTCTGAGGTCGAGCCATGGAGAAGTCGGTTGACGGAACTTGGCGTCGCGATCGAAGCCGAGGTCGACTGGCCGGCTGGTGGCCGCTCGCTTTATTTTCGCGATCCGGCCCGAAACGTCGTCGAGTTAGCGCCGCCAACCCTGTGGCGGGAATCAGCGTCCTGACTGATTATGCCGACGACGCAATTTCGGACCATTCCGAGCTGTCTCTACAGCCCTGATGAGCACAAGATCAACCGCAGTTCGATTGTCGTCTTTTTTTCCGACGTATGCGATCCGGCCTGAAGGCGAAACCGAAAGAAAATCGGAATGCGGCCCGTGCAATTTCTCCGATCGCGCCAGGACAATGTTGAAAGGCTCAAACGGAGCCGCGTGCCAGAAATTTCTTAATTCGGTCGCCGTCACCGTCGAACAATCTCGAGACGCGCCTCGGGCGTCGACGCTTCACTCCCTGTATTCGGTCGCGACCAGGGTGGCGTTATGGCCGCCGAAACCGAAGGAATTGTTGACCGCAACGCGCACCCTTTTCTCGCGCGCGACGTTTGCCGTATAGTCGAGGTCGCATTCCGGATCGGGATTTTCGAGGTTGATCGTGGGTGGGATTTTGCCGTCGCGGATGGCCATCGCGCAGACTGCCATCTCGACCGCGCCGGCCCCGCCTAACAAATGGCCCGTCATTGATTTGGTCGAGCTGATCGCGAGGCCATTCTTCGCATGCTCCCCGAAAACGGTTTTGATCGCGCGCGTTTCGCAAATGTCGCCGAGACCGGTAGAAGTGGCGTGGGCGTTGACGTAATCCACCTCGCCTGGTCCAACGCCCGCATGGTCGAGCGCCATCTTCATTGCCCGCGCCGCGCCTTCGCCGTCGGGCGGTGGCGCCGTCATGTGATAAGCATCGCCGGAAAGCCCATAGCCTGCGAGCTCGCACCAGATTTTCGCGCCGCGGGCCCTGGCATGTTCGAGTTCCTCGACCACCATCACGCCCGCCCCTTCGCCCATTACGAATCCATCGCGATCTCGGTCGAACGGTCGCGAGGCACGTTCCGGTTCATCATTGCGGGTGCTGAGCGCCTTCATCGCGCCGAACCCGGCCAGACCGACTGGAATGATGGACGACTCCGCGCCTCCGGCGAGAAAGATGTCCGCGTCTCCGAACTTTATGATGCGCCACGCTTCGCCGATCGCGTTGTTGGAAGTGGCGCAGGCGGTCACGATACACATGTTGGGCCCGCGCAATCCAAACTCCATCGAGATAAGGCCGCTCGCCATATTGCTGATGAGCATGGGAATGGTGAAGGCGGAGACACGCCCCGGGCCCTTGTTAACCAAGGCGCTATGCTGGTCTTCGAGGGTTTTCAATCCGCCGATCCCGCTGCTCACCAGCACGCCGAAGCGATCGCGATTCACCTTCTCCAAATCGATGCCGGAATCGCGCATCGCGTTTTTCGTCGCACCCATCGCGAGGTGGGTGAAGCGATCGGTCCGCTTGTGTTCCTTCGGATTGTTGAAAACCGTCTTGGGATCAAAGTCGCGGACTTCACCCGCGATCCGGGTGTCGTAACCGGTCGTATCAAAGCGCGTGATATCGACGATGCCGCTGCGGCCTTCGAGCAGGTTCTTCCAAAAGACTTCGAGGTCGTTGCCTAACGGCGTCACGACTCCCATTCCGGTGATGACGACTCTGCGGTTCATGAGGTGGCGTAAATCAAGGGCAAGGCTGTGGCAGGGTTCTCCCACTAGTCACCTATCACGATTCACTTGTCACTACCCGTTAGCGGGTGCCCATCCCGACGCTTTGGACGGTCTGGAAAAGCTTGCCCTCCGTCTTGATCGAAGGCGCAATAATGATCTCGGTCTGCTGGAATTCCGGAAGGTTGCTCGCCCCGACGTTGCCCATGCAAGTGGTGATGGCGCCGACAAGATTCTGACTGCCGTCGTCCACTTCGGCCGGACCGAATAATATTTGTTTGAGCGAACCGGTCGCGCCGACCTTGATCCGGGTACCGCGCGGGAGATTGGCGTGCGGCGTCGCCATGCCCCAGTGATAACCACACCCGGGCGCTTCGTACGCCTTGGCGAAGGCGCTGCCCACCATGACTGCGTCGGCGCCGCAGGCGAGCGCTTTGCAAACGTCGCCGCCTTTGCTCATTCCACCGTCTGTGATGATGGAAACGTAGCGCGCCGTCTTTTTGAAATAGGCGTCGCGGGCCGCGGCGCAATCGACCGTGGCGGTGACCTGCGGCACACCCAAACCAAGCACCCCGCGCGAGGTGCAGGCGGCTCCGGGGCCGACGCCAATTAAGACCGCGGCGGGTCCGCACTCCATGATCTCAAGCGTGGCATCGAACCCAACGGTATTGCCGACGATAACCGGAATTCGCATTTCCGCGCAAAACTTTGCCAGATCGAGCGAGCGGTATTCGCTCGAGATGTGACGCACCGTCGAGACGGTACTTTGCACGACGAAGATGTCGGCGCCCGCTTCCTGTGCGATCCGGCCGAAACTTTCCGCGCGTTGCGGAATCGAGCTGACTGCAACCGGCACGCCGCTGTCTTTCATTTCACGAATGCGGGCTGCGATCAAATCTTCCTGGACTGGTTCCTGATAAATCTTTTGCAGCAGCGCCGTAACCTCCGATTTGTCGGCGTCGACGATTTTTTGCAGAACTTCCTGAGGATTTTTGTAACGCGTTTGCACGCCTTCGAGGTTGAGCACGGCAAGGCCACCCAGTTTTCCCATCGCGATCGCGAACTTCACGTCGACCACGCCATCCATCGCGCTCGCCAAAATTGGGATTTTGAACTCAATCGGCTCGGCCTCGGGCCGCGGGACCCGCCAGGTGATGTCGACCTCGTTAGGGTTAATTGTCACGCGTCCGGGGACGAGAGCGATCTCGTCGAAGCCATAGGTCACGCGCGCTTTTCGATTCCGGCCAATCCACATTCCCATGATTAAATTCGATCCAGTTTAAAACGTTCGTTCAAGCTGCCGCAGCGCGGACAGCGTGGCAGAAGCGTCGTCGTTCGGTCTTCAAACTCGAACGCGCAAATCACACACCGTAGTCGGTAGCGCAACGCCCGCTGCTCACGGCGGCGACGATTCCACTCGCCAAATATCCAGAGGAGAAAAACCGCCGCAAGAAAAAGCAGCAGATAAATCGTCACGAGGGCGGCAAGGCTGACTCGAATCACGGTGCTCGCTCCGTCGCGCTCGGCAGTTGCACATCGGTCCCGAACTCGAAAGTCGCGCCGGCCCAGGTGAGTGCGTTTTCCGGCGGGTTCCCCGGCTTGGTTTGGAAACGGCAAAGCGCAAGATACTCGCGGGCCTGCTCGTCGAGCGCGGCGTCACCGGAAGATTGCTCGAGGAAACTGTAACGAAGCACGCCTAACGAATCGGCCGCGACCAGGAAGCGCGCGCTTTCCGGTGCTTCCCGGGTCGAGGCGCGAAATTTGAAGTCTGGATGAGCTACCGGCAGATGGCGCAGCGGCGGAGTGAAGAGCAGGGTCGTCGGCGCGATCAACGAAGGCGGAGGCTTCGCCGGAGTCGCCACTAGGACCGGCGCCGGTGGCATGGCGGACGGCGCGGAAAGAATGCTGCGCGGCGGTGGCATCTCTTTCAACTTTGGCTGGACGGCGACGTACGACGGCACGTGGGCTAGATTCGGGAGCTGAAAAGCACGGGCGTCCGCCGGGCGCTGGGTCTGCGAAGCGAGCGCCGGATCCTCCGCGTTGAGCCAATTCAAAAAGGTGCGCGCTTCGGGCGTCGTTGGCGCGATCAACGTGACCTGTGCCGGCGGCGGGAGGAGCGCGATCGCGGGCGGATACACCACTTGGAAGACATAGAAACACAGGGCGTGCAGGCTGGCAGAAGCGAGAAGAAACCCGGCGATTGCGACCCTCCTCCGGCGGGGACGTTCCCAATGAAAGAGCAGACTCCCCTGCGGCTGAGCGTAGCTCGACGCGCTCACGGCTGCGGCGTGGTCGCGAGCGCGACGGAGGTGATGCCGCGTTCCAGCGCGGCGTTCGTCACCGCCATTACCAGGTCATAGGAAACCGTCCGGTCAGCCTTGATCACAATGGAACGGCCTTCCCGCTTCGTGATGTCGAGGGCGGGCCCGAGCTCGGCCAGCGTCACTTTTTGGTCCCGCAGATAAATCGCCGGGTTAGGGCCGCCGGTGATGCTGATGATTTGCTGATTCGGCTGCGGACCGAGCGTGAAGCGCGAGAAGGGCACCGTGACGGAGATACCCGGCTGGAGGACGAAATTCGAGCTGAGAAGAAAGAAAAAGATGAGCAGAAAAATAACGTCGAGCAGGGGAAAGACATAGAGCCAGCCGAAGTTGATGCTGGTGGTGCGCGAAAGCTTCATTTCTCGTTAGGCGCGAGAACGAAGCACGGTCCTTAGCGGTCGAAACGCCGCTCCGCGCTTTTTTCCTGCGCTGCCTGGAAGCTGATGATCTCGGCCGAAGGCGCGTGATCGGTCAACATATGAACGACTTCAATCCCGGCGCGTTCCATGTCATGCATCAGCGTATTAACCCGCGCCGAGAGATAGCTGTAGCCAACGAAAGTGGGTGTCGCTACGACGAGGCCGGCCGCCGTTGTCAGGAGACTCTTATAAATTCCAGTCGAAAGCTCCGTGACCGTCGCATAACCTCCGTTGGACGAGACCAGGCCAAAGGCTTCGATCATTCCGGCGACTGTGCCTAACAATCCGATGAGTGGCGCGAGATAGGCCAGAGTCGCGAGCACACCGAGAAAACGCTCCAGCTTCGGTACCTCCAGTTGCCCGGCTTCCTGCACGATCTCGCGCAGCTCCGCGCGCGGCGCGTCGTGCCGAATGATGGCGGAGTGGATGACCCGCGCCACCGGGCCGGGCGTACCGGCGCATTCGTGCAACGCCTCCGCAAAATTGCGCCGCTGCAGCAGGTTGGAAAGGCCCTGGAGAAATTCGCCGACGTGAATCGTGGCGCGATGAAAATAAAAAAGCCGCTCGGCGAAAACGGCGATCGAGATGATGCTGCAGACCAGGATTGGCCACATGAGCAGACCACCCTTCTGGATGTAATCGATCATGCGGAAACCCCATAACTCTCTTTGCCACCGCTGGCAAGTGGCGAACCCAACCCATCGGCCAACTCTTACCTAACGAATAAATCAAGCGCGGCGCGTTCCGCTCGCCCGCGCCGCGACGCTGCCGGTCATCTTTAGGTGGAAGAGCGTGGTCAGGGGACGTCGCAATCGTATTCAGCGCTTATCGTGCAAAGGGAAACGCGGGCTGGCGAGACGTAGCGGGAGACGGTCTTGTTGTGCGCCAAAATCGTCCCTCGCCAAATGAGCTTTCCCTCGGGAGTCGGGCGGCGGCGTCAAAGAGTTTTGAAACGCCGCGTGCCATTAGGGCCGAAGCCGCCCGCCACTTTCATAGCGATGGGCGACTTCGAACTGGCAGATGATTTTCCCGCGTGCTTTGCCATCGGGTCGCCGATCGCGGTCGCGACCGTTTGATGAAACCTCGGCTGGGCGGGGATTTACCAATCGAAAGAAAAGCGGGCAGAGCGGCATTTATTTTATTGACCGGGAAAAAATGGAGTGGTTTAAAGTGGGGGGAAATGGATTAATTTGGATTAATTCCCCTGCGCGCATGTCTTCAACTACGGCCAACTCAGTTTTCTATGCCGGTGAATTTCGTCACCAGATTGACGACAAACATCGCATTACCATTCCCGCGCGCTGGCGCCGCAATGGCGCAGCCGAGGAGTTCCTCATGGTCCCCGAGCCCAACGGGCAATTTCTTCTCGTCATGCCGCCTAACGAATTCGAGCGGATCAGCGCTGCGGCGGAAAATGTCCCCGGCGTTTCGCCGCGCGATCTCCGCATCTACCTGCGGCAACTGCATGCCCAGGCTCAGCACGGTTCGTCTGACAAACAGGGACGCCTTCTCCTCCCGGATGAACTCTGCAAGCAGCTCGATCTGAAAGGCGAGGTCGCGCTCGTTGGCGGCCGGGGGCGTTTTGAAATCTGGAACCTGGCGCGCCGGAAGCGCGCTCACGCCGACGAGCATCCCACTTACCAGGCCGTCGCCAACATGGTTGGACTTTAAAAAGCGAACCGCCGATGAACGCATCGTTTTTCGAAAGGCCCACCCGGTCCGCGACGGGCCCGCAGCTGATGGAAGAGGAGGCGCAGGAAATGGAAGATACTGGTTATCACCGCCCGGTCCTTGTGACCGAAACGATTGAGCTGCTCGCGCCACGGGCTGGTTCGCTTATCCTCGACGCCACTTGCGGCGGCGGCGGCCACACCGAGGCCATTCTGCGCACTGGGGCGGATGTGCTCGCGCTCGACCAGGACCCGGACGGGCTCGAATTCGCAGGTGCTCGCCTAACGAAATTCGGGGGCCGCGTGACTTTGCGGCGGGCAAACTTTCGCGATGCCGGTCGCGTCCTCGACGAACTCGGGGTCGCGCAGATCGGCGGTGCGCTCCTCGATCTCGGCGTCTCCTCGCGGCAACTGGAGAATGCGGATCGCGGTTTCAGCCTGATGCGCAACGGTCCGCTCGACATGCGGATGGATCCACGCCGGGAATTGACCGCCGCGGAAGTCGTCAACAGCTACACGGAAGAAGAGCTGACCCGCATCTTTCGCGAACTGGGCGAAGAGCCGGCCGCGCGCCGTATTGCCAGCCAGATCGTCAAGTTGCGCAAGGAAACTCCCTTTCGCGAAACGCTCGCGCTCGCCAAGGCGATCGAAAAAATCGTCGGCCGCCACGGTCGACGCCATCCGGCGACGCAGGTCTTCCAGGCGCTTCGCATGGAAGTGAACGACGAGCTCGGCGCCCTCGAAGCGGGGCTCGTTTCCCTAACCAGTCGCCTCGAACCCGGCAGCCGCATCGCGGTCATCACCTTTCACTCGCTCGAGGATCGGATCGTGAAGAATTTCTTCCGTGATCGCAGTCGCGAATGGCTCGACCGTCCGGAGTGGCCGGAGCCGCGGCCGAACCCGGATTTTTCGCTCCGGCTCATTACGCCCAAGCCGATCGAACCCGATCCGCTCGAACAACGCGCCAACCCGCGTTCGCGCAGCGCCCGTTTGCGGGTCTCGGAAAGGATCGGATGAACCGTCGTCGCCGCAAGAACTTCAACCCGATCGATGCGGCCTCGCTCGCGCGCTGGATCGTGATCACGACTTTCGCGGCCGTGACCGGTCTGAGCTACGTCTACCTCAACTTGCAGCTGCACCATCAGGGTGTGCAGCAAAGAGCGCTCGAACAGGCGCTGGCCGCGACCCGCACCCAGAACGAAGACGCCCGGGTGCAGATCGCGGCCCTCACTTCGCGCACCGCGCTCCAGCGCCGCTTGAAGGAAGGCTACCTCAAGATGATTCCGATCACGGAACAAAGCATCGTTAGGCTAAATGCCCCGCCTCGCCCGGCTGGTGAAGATGAAGTGCAACCGGTGGTCAACCAGGGAGGCGCGCGATGAAGTGGAACGGACGCACCCGTTGCGCCCTGGTCTGCGTTTTCTTCGCCCTTCTCTTCAGCGTCTTTTCCTATCGCCTGATCTATCTCCAGATGGTGATGCACGACTATTACAGTCAATTGGCGGCGGAGAAGAACGTCGGACGCGACGTCATTCCGGCGGAGCGCGGCGCGATTTACGATTGTCAGAACGAAGTCCTGGCGCAGAACGTGCCGGTCGCAACCGTGGTCGCCGATGCCACCCTGATCAACAATCCGGGCGCGCTCATTCCGCTCGTGGCCAACCGGCTGCACCTTCCGCCTAACGAAATCGCGGAAAAGATCGGCAGCCACCGGCCTTACATAGTCCTTAAGCGGGAAGTGCCGGAAGCGGACGCGTCTGCCCTCGAGACGGCATTGAAGAACGCGAAGCTGCGCGGCATTCGTTGCGAACGAGGCACAGTGCGGGTTTATCCGAACGGCCCGATGCTTTGCCATGTCGTTGGTTTCACTGATTTCCATCAACGCGGCATCCAGGGCGTCGAAGCGTCGATGGATCAATATCTGCGGGGGGAGGACGGTTATCGCTACATCGAGCACGATGCGCAAGGTCGCGAGATCGTCCTCTACCGCGGGTTGGAACATGAGCCGCGCAACGGTTACCAAGTCCACCTCACGATCGATCTGCATCTCCAAACCATCGTCGAGAACGAGCTCGACGCGGCGATGCGCCAATACCGGCCGGAAAAGGCGACGATCATCCTGATGCGCCCGCAAACCGGCGAAATCCTCGCCCTCGCGAACCGGCCTAACTTTGATCTTAACCTCCGAGCCGAGGCGAAACCCGAGCAGATGAAAAACCGCGCCATCATCGACATGATGGAGCCGGGCTCAACCTTCAAAATTGTGACGGCCGCGGCCGCGCTCAACGAAAGCAAGGTCCGGCTCGACACCATGATCTTCTGCGAGAACGGCGTCTGGAATGTTGGCGGCCGGCCGCTGCACGATCACGGCCACAAAGGTTACGGCGACCTGAGCGTGCGGGATATTCTCGTTCATTCGAGCAACATCGGCGCGGCCAAGATGGCCGGCATGCTGGGCGAGATGAAGTTTTATGAATACATTCGCCGCTTTGGTTTTGGCGATCGCACCGGGATCGAGCTGCCGGGCGAGATTCGCGGCATGGTTCATCCGCCGAGGAGCTGGAGCAAGATTTCCATTACTCGCATTCCGATGGGCCAGGAAGTCGGCGTGACTCCCCTGCAAATGATTGTGGCGATGGCCACGATCGCGAACGGCGGCAAGCTCGTCCAACCGCGGATCGTGAAGTCGATCGTGGATGACCAGGGACTTCCGATCAGCGCCCTGCAGCCGACCGTCGTCAGGCAGGTGGTTTCGCCGCAGGTTGCATCCGAGGTCGCCTACGCTTTGCGCGGCGTGGTGAGCAAGCGCGGCACGGCCGCGGAAGCCGCCGTTCCCGGTTATACGATCTCGGGCAAGACCGGCACCGCGCAGAAGGCCGCACCCGGCGGCGGCTACGAGAAGGATAAATACATCGTCTCTTTCAGCGGCTTCCTTCCCTCCGAAAATCCGGCCTTCGTCGCTCTCGTCGTGCTCGACGACGCCCATACCAAGGATCCGAACCTGAACTACGGCGGCACGGTCGCCGGACCCATTTTTTCCCGCGTCGCGGAACAGGCGGCGCGGTATCTCGATCTTGAGCCGCATGAGGAAATTGGACCGCCAGCCACGGCCGGACGAGTCGCCTTAACTAATGCCCGTCGCTAAGTTCCCGCGCCTCGCGTGTCCACGCCTCATGCAGCTCAAACTCCTCGCGGAAGCCATACCAGTGCGAGAGATTTTCGGACCACTCGATCGCGAGATCGATGGCATCTTTTACGATTCGCGCCGGGTGCAAAAGAACGGTCTCTACGTCGCCGTTCGCGGTGCGCATTTTGATGGCCACCAGTTCACCGAACAGGCGATCGAGAGAGGCGCGGCGGCGATCGTGGTGGAACGCCCGGAGACCCATTCCCGCGCCACCTCGCTCGTGGTGGCGGACAGCCGCGTGGCGTTGGCGGATCTCGCGTTCACCTTTTTTAAGAAGCCGGCGTTGCGGTTGAAAATGGCGGGCGTCACCGGGACGAACGGCAAGACAACCACCACCTTTCTCATGAAACACATCTGCGACGCCGCCGGGCTGCGCAGCGGGCTCATCGGGACCGTGCGCTACGAGATCGGCGAGCGCATCCTGCCCGCCACGCGCACCACGCCGGAGTCGCTCGATCTCCAGGAATTGCTCGCGCAAATTGCCGGTGCCGGCTGCAAGGCCGCGGTCATTGAGGTTTCCTCGCACGCTCTCGCGCAGGAGCGCACGCGCGGACTGGAATGGGACGTCGCGGTCTTCACCAACCTGACGCAGGACCATCTCGATTTTCACCAGACGATGGCGAACTACTTCGAAGCGAAGGCGCGTCTTTTCACGGGGTTGAAGAATCAGCCGAACAAGAAACAGGCGAGCGCCGTGATCAACCTCGACGATCCGCACGGGGAGAAACTCATCAACCGCCTCGATCACGACGTACCGGTGGTCACTTACGGGATGAGCGCGCGGGCCGATTTCCGCGCCTCGAACTACCGCGCGGAGTTCAGCGGCACCTCCTTCCAGCTCGACGCGCGGGGCAAGATCTATCTCGTGCGCGTGCCGCTCATCGGTCGCTTTAACGTCCTCAACGCGCTCGCCGCGCTCGCCGCCGCTAATTCGTTAGGCGTGAATCTGCGCGAGGCGGTTCTCGCCCTCGCCAGGTCGCCCCAGGTTCCCGGACGTCTCGAAGCGGTCCCGGCGAAGCGCCAGTTCCAGGTCTTCGTCGATTACGCGCACAGCGATGACGCCCTCCTCAATGTTCTCAAGACTCTGCGCGAACTCGAGCCGCGTCGCCTCATCGTCGTCTTCGGTGCCGGCGGCGACCGCGACAGACAAAAGCGCCCGCTGATGGGCCGTGTCGCCGATCAAAACGCCGACTACAGCATCATCACTTCCGATAACCCGCGAAAGGAAGACCCGCTCGCCATCATCGACGACGTGAAAAAAGGATTTCGCTCGGCCAACTTCGAAACCGTCGCGGAGCGCGCGGAAGCGATCGCTCGCGCCATCGCCCTCGCCCAACCGCGCGATATCGTCCTCATCGCCGGAAAGGGGCACGAAAATTACCAAGAATTCGCCGATCACACGATCCCGTTCGACGATCGGCAGATCGCCCTCCGCGCCTTGGAAAACCGGCCATTGGAATTTTAAGAATGATTACTCTGGGAAAACATTGTCGCGAAATCCCGGTCGCGCGCGCTCCCCGGAGAGACGCTGGCGCTCTTCGAATACCGTGACCATGGACCCGCTCGCACTCGATCAAATCGTCCAGTTTGCCGGAGCCGCGAGACAAAACGGCCGGGGCGAAATGCCGATCAATCATCTCAGCACCGACTCGCGCACGACCCGGCCGGGCGATCTCTTCGTCGCGTTGGTCGGGGAGACCTTCGATGGTCACAAGTTCGTCAACGACGCCTTTGTGCATGGTGCGGCGGGCGCGGTCGTGCAAAAAACGTGGAGCGGCAAAACCCCGCCCGATTTCGCCCTCCTGCGCGTTTCCGATACGCTCCTCGCCTACCAGCAGATCGCCGCCCGATATCGCCGCTCGTTAGGCTTAAGAGTCGTCGCAATTACCGGCAGCAACGGCAAGACGAGCACGAAGGATTTTACCGCCTCGGTTTTGACCCGGCGCTTTCGGGTTACGAAAACGGAGGGCAATTTCAACAATCACGTCGGGCTGCCGCGGACCATGCTGGAAGCGGGCGCGCAGGATGAAATCGGAGTCTGGGAAATCGGGATGAACCATCCCGGCGAAATCGCACTGCTCGCGCAACTGGCGCAGCCGGACGTCGCGATCATCACCAACGTCGGTGTTGCTCATATCGAATTCCTGGGTTCACGCGCCGCGATCGCGCGGGAGAAAGGCGATCTCGCAGCGTCGTTAGGCCCGAACGGCACCCTGATCCTGAACAGCGGTGATGAGTTCTCCGAAACGATCGCGCAACGAACGACGGGCCGGGTGATTTTCGCCGGCATCGACGAAGGCGAAGTGCAGGCGCGCGAGATCGTGCAGACGGCGAGCGGGGCGGAGTTTTCCATTCTGGAAGGAGCGCATCGCTGCCACGCGGTCCTGCCCGTGCCCGGCCTGCACATGGTGCAGAATGCGCTGCTCGCCGTCGCCGCCGGGCGTGTCTTTGGTCTCTCACTCGAAGATTGCGCCGCCGGCCTTGCCGCCGCGCCTCTCGCCAAGGCGCGCCTCCAGATCAAGACGATTCACGGCGTTCAGTTCATCGACGACAGTTACAACGCCAATCCCGACTCGACCAAAGCTGCTCTCCGCACTCTGGCCGAGCTTGAGACGGAGGGCCGGCGCATCGCGGTTCTCGGTCAAATGCTGGAGCTGGGCGCGGAAAGCAGGAAAAGTCATCGCGAAGTTGGCCAGACCGCAGCGTCGTTAGGCATCAATCGTCTCATCGCGCTCGGGAAAGATTCGGCGGAGATCGCGGCTGGAGCGGAAGCCGCCGGGCTGACGAATAGCACCGTCGTCGCCACGGCCAAGGCAGCGGCCGACCTGCTTTGCGAGAGCGCGCGCCCGGGCGATCTCGTTCTCGTCAAAGGCAGTCGCTCCGCCCGGACTGAGCGGGTGCTGGAGGAATTCGCCAAACGCCAGATGGAAAGCCGCTGCGCGTCATGATGTTTTATCTCCATCGCCTGACGGAGCAGTTCAAAGGCTTCAATGTTTTCTACTACGTCACCTTTCGCGCCGTCCTGGCCGCGATCACGGCCTTCGCCATCTCACTTCTCTTTGGCAATTACATCATCCGAAAACTGGTTTCGTTGAAGATCGGGCAACCGATCCGCAATGCCTCCGAAGTGCGCCAGTTGGCTGAACTGCATGGCGGGAAGCAAGGCACCCCGACCATGGGTGGCGTCCTCATTATCGCTTCGGTCGTGGTTTCGTCGCTCCTCTGGGCGCGGCCCGATAACCCGTTCGTCTGGCTCGCGCTTTTCTCCATGGTCTATCTCGGTGCGCTTGGTTTCGTCGACGATTACCTCAAGGTCGCGAAGAAAAAATCGGATGGGATCAGCGGACGACTGAAACTCCTCTTCCAAATCGCGCTCGCCGGAATTGTGACCGGGTTTTTCCTCTTCAATCCGCTCATCGAAGTGCAGGCGCGCTCGCTCTACCTGCCGTTCTTCAAATTGCCGGTGATCGTGAATATGGGCGCGTTCACGTTTTTCTTTTTCGCGCTCGTCATCGTCGGCGCGTCGAACGCGGTCAACCTGACCGATGGTCTCGACGGACTAGCGATCGGCTGCACCATCACGGTCGCGTTTGCCTATGCGCTGCTCACTTATGCGGCGGGCAATTTTCGCATCGCGCAATATCTTCAGGTCCCGTTCTATCCTTACTCGGGCGAGCTGGCGGTCTTTTGCGCCGCGCTTGTCGGCGCCGGGCTTGGCTTTCTCTGGTTCAACTGTCATCCCGCGAAAGTTTTCATGGGTGACACCGGCTCGCTCGCGATCGGCGGCACCATCGGCGTGGTCGCGATTTGTTGTAAGCAGGAGTTGCTCCTCACGGTCGTGGGCGGTGTTTTCGTGATCGAAGCCGTCTCCGTCATCCTCCAGGTGCTGAGCTTTAAGCTCACCGGCAAACGGCTCTTCGCCATGTCGCCGATTCACCACCACTTCGAGCTCAGCGGCTGGAAGGAAAATACCGTGATTGTCAGGTTTTGGATTCTTTCGATCGTCTTCGCCCTTCTTGGCCTGGCCACTCTCAAACTGCGATGAAGCCCGATTACAAAAACAAGAATGTCGCAGTCCTCGGCGCCGGCCGGAGCGGGAAGGCGGCCGCGCTCTTGCTCGCGGAGGAGGGCGCGAAAGTTACGATGCTCGACAGCGCGCCGGAAGAAAAGCTGGCCGGCCTCGAACCGTTGCGGGCCCGCGGAGTCTATCTGCTCTGCGGCCCGCTCGCGGAGGAAGATCCGGCGGTTTACGATCTGGGTGTTTATAGCCCAGGGATTGATCCCGAGCTGCCGCTGGCGCGAAATTTCTCGCGCAAAAACATCCCGACCATAGGCGAGTTGGAGCTCGGCTGGCAGTTTTGCCGCGTGCCGGTCATCGGGATCACCGGGACGAACGGCAAGACCACCACGGCCGAGTTGACGGCGCAGATGCTCAACGCCTGCGGGCAACGCACCGTCGCCTGCGGCAACATCGGCAAACCGCTCGTGGAAGCGGCCCGCGAAAGCGACGAACTTGCGGTCCTGACCGTGGAAGTGAGCTCGTTTCAGCTCGAGACGATCCGCGAATTTCATCCCGAGATCAGCGTCTGGCTCAATTTCGCGCCCGATCATCTCGATCGTTACCGCTCGATCCGGGAATATCGCGACGCCAAGTTACGCATCTTCGAAAATCAAACGCCCGACGATTCGGCGGTGGTCAACGCTTCCGAGGATCTGCCCGGCCTGACGGCGCGCGTCACCACCTTCAGCGCCTGGACGAACGACGGGGACTTCTCGTTAGGCGACGGCTGGATTCTTTATCGGCAGCAGCCGGTGCTGAACCTGGCGGAAGCGCAGCTGCGCGGACCGCACAACGCCGAGAACATGATGGCCGCGCTCGCCATCGGTCGCGCCCGCGGACTCAGCTTTGAGGAAATGGTGCCGCCGCTTTGTGCCTACCGCGCGCAACTCCACCGCCTCGAGCTCATCCGCACGAT
>JBOHXL010000172.1:0-3116 GCA_050736975.1 Chthoniobacterales bacterium
ATGTCGGACAGCGGCGTGTAGGAAGTCCAGCCGCCCTTGGCCGCGCCGCCCGGAACAAAAAAGCTTACCAGCATGATGACGCCGCCGACGAAAAACGCCCAGTAGCTCGCCATGTTAATCTTGGGAAAACACATGTCCGGCGCACCGATCTGGAGCGGCACGACGAAATTTCCGAAAGCCGCAAAGGCCACCGGCACGATGCCGAGAAAGATCATGATCGTGCCGTGCATCGCGCCTAACGAGTTGTAAAATTCCGACGTCATCACCCCGTTGGTCATCGCTCCCGGCCCGAGCACATTCCCGAGCAGGGTGCCGATTACCGGCAGCCTGGCGCCGGGGAAGGCGAGCTGCCAGCGCATCAGCATCATGAGGGAGAAGCCGAAGAACAAAAAGATCAGCCCGCCGATTCCGTACTGGATGCCGATCACCTTGTGATCGGTCGAAAAAACATACTTCCGCCAGAAGCCGAGTTCGTGGTGTCCGTGCTCCTCGTGGGCGTGCGGGTGATGAGCGGCGTCGGCGACAGAAGAAGTAGCATCCATAAATTGCGAATGTGAGACTGATTATCCGTCGAAACTTTTCAAGAAGAAAGCGACAAAATTAGTTCCGTCCACGCGCCGCGGCCGGACGCATTTTGCGCTCGCCTCCGCGCGGGCTTTTGCGATCCCGAGGCGATAAAATGGATCTTTTGCCTCGTTATTTTCGACGGGCGAGATTTCGTAGGTCCAGGAGCGGACGAACGGTTGTCTGCGGGTCTCTTTGCCATTGACCGCCGGCAGCGATAGCGGCTCGCGGGTCGTCCTGACCGAGGTGGCCCACCTCAAAAACCCGTTTTTTCGCGTCATGACGCGAATCTTCGGTCAAACGAAATACATCGGCGAACACCTCGAGGATCTGGCGCGGAAGTTCGGCGAGACTGCCACCGTTGGTTAGGCAAAAGCCCGCGCGCCTTGTCATGCCCCGGCGGAGCGAAGGATGGCTGGTATGTCTCCGCGCGATCTTGCACCGGAGTGGCGAAAAAGCGCGGCCGATCGCCGATCTTTGAGTGCCAGACGGCCGCCGTTGCGCAATGGTTGAATCCAGACGGGCTCTGTCGTGCATCTCACTGAGAAAGGGGGACGATGAATACGGCGACCGTTTTAAGGCGACGACTCGGCTCACTGGGCCTCGGTGTCCTGATCCTTGGCGCCGTATATGGTTTCGCTTTCTTTCTCTCGAGCGATTTGCGCCTTATTTACGCGCTTGGAGCGATCCTGCTTTTCTCCTGCGCAACGTGGCTCGGCGCGAAAGCCAAAAGAGATTGGTTGATTGTCGCGTTGCTCTCCCTGCCGCTCCTCGCCGGGTTCGGTCTCCTCGTGTTGGTCAAGATGCCGGTCTTGTGGCCACATTTGTTGTTCTGGCTGATCGCGGCAATAATCGGTTTCTGCCTGCTTGGCGCCGCCGGCCCGCGCCGGCTCTTTTCGATTTGCGCAGCGTGTCTCTTCGTTGGCGCTTCACTTTGGTATTGCAGGGTCTATCTCCCGAAACGGGTGGCCCGTTCGCTCACGCATTTCCCCAATGCCGCGGCCCCAATGTTTGCCTTGCAACCGGTGAGCGATGGGCCAGTCCCAACCGGCCCGATCGCTGGCAAAGTTCTCGTGATTGATTTCTTCTCCACAACCTGTGGACCTTGCATCGCAGAGCTGCCGGAGCTGGCGCGCGCCCGTGACGAGTTGCGGGACAAAGGCGATATCGAGTTTGTCGTAGTGGCGAGTGACGCCGGTGGCGACACGCCCGAGCGCTTCAAGTCATTTATCGAGCGGCGGCGCGTTCCTCTGCCGCTCGCTTTTGACTCGGGCGGCAAAGCGCATGCGGCTTTCGGTTTCACCGGCGTGCCGGCGCTCGTCGTGCTCGATAAGACGGGACGAGTGCGTCTTACCCACGAGGGATATAACGCCTCCGAAATGAATTTTCGCCGGGACCTGGTCGGGTTTCTAAAAGCCTTGTAACGCCGAACAGACAACGGGAGCGAGGATCGATTCGGACGAAATTCGGCCCGATCGCGAAAGTCCCGCTTCCTTCCGCGAAGCGTGGGCCGCAAACCCGAGCCCCGCTGCGTCCCTAATCCAACGGGCTTTTTCACGCCGAGCCCCGGCTTGTTTAGGACGTGGCTGTAGATCATGGTGGTCGAGACAGTCCTTTACCCCGTGAGATAGTGTCGCAGCCCCTGTTTGGAGCATGGCGCTTTATGTGCCAGCAAACCCACCACCCTTTCAAGACCGACTACATCCATATCATGCGCATCAGCGACTGGCCCGTAGCGGGTTCGCGCGTTCGTCACGTTGCGCTGTATGGCGGCACCGAGGAGACGGCTGTCACCACTCCAAACGACCACTCGCTCCTCCTATCTCTCTCCGGCGACGACCACAAGACATCGGTCACATTCTGGTTCTGCTACTACGATTTGGCGAAGCAGCAGTTTTATCTCGATGCAGCGCTCCGATCTCACAACCGCGACAGCTTCGCCCCTTCCGCCGACGAAAGACCCAACAATGCGTCGAACTGACTGCGACCCGGCGTACGACCTCGTTTTCCGTGACCCCTTCCTTTCACCCGCTACAATGCGCGTTCCCGTCCGTCGTAGCTCATCTTGTTTTCGTTAGGTCTATGCGCGCGTCGTTGATTCTTGCTGTCACGTCGCTCGTGTCTCAGGTCGTCAGTGCCCGAGAGACAATTCGAGTCGATGGTGTGCCGATCTACGGCAGGATTCATGATGTTACGCGCGCGGATATTCGCGCAGCGATTGCCGACTGCCAAGACAAGCCGCGCGCCATCGAGGTAGTCGATAGTACTCAGATGCATGCCTATGTCCGAGAACCCGAACTCGGCTGGGTTCCTTGCCGGACATGCTACCCTGGCGGGCCGGCGGCCACAGTGGCAGCACAATGCGGTCGTCCCTGCTGGGGCTGCGCAGGTTCAATCGTCTGGGACATCCCGGACGCGATGGCCGTGATCAGAGCCGCCGATCAGGTTTTTATTATGCCCTTGGAAAAGAGTCGGGGTCAGCGCGTGAATCGTGCATAAACGCCCCTCCTCGACAAAAAAGTTAGGCGCCATGGTCAATGACTCTTGCACGA
>JBOHXL010000173.1:0-13985 GCA_050736975.1 Chthoniobacterales bacterium
CTTCGACCTCGACTTCTTCGCCGACCGCGGCGTCGGCTTTGATCCGACGCGCTTTGTCGAGGGAAATTTCGTCCGCCGGATTCGTCACGCTGTCGACCACGAGCAAGTTAGCGAGCGCCCTGATCTCGCCGCTCTTCGGATCGATATCGATATGCAAATCGCGCGAGGCACTGACGCTCTTTTTCGAGGCCGAGAGGAGGGCGTTGGAAACCGCCTCGATCAGGATTTCGCGTTTGATTCCGCGCTCCCGCTCGAGGTAATCCAGCATGGCGATAAACTCAGCGTTCATTGGGAAAGTTTTGGCGTCCGCCGACAAAAAAGAGTGGGACACCGGCTCCCACTCCAATCCACAACGGACTAGGCCAAGAAGTTACTTTTGCTGGCAGGGTTCGTCAAGTTGGCCGCGGTCTAACGAAATGCGCAGGAGGTAATCGGCTCCTGCCCCGTTTGTCGCAGGTCCTTCCGCAATTCAGCATTAGGGTGGCTCGGCGCGCAGCCTTAGCTACACTTCCGCGCATGCGGCGCAGCTTACTTCTCGTCACCCTTGTGTGGGCGGCAATTTATCTGCCGCGACTTGGGTCGCTCGAGTTGAAGAGCGAAGAAGGCCGGCGCGTTCTGCCCGCCGTCACGATGCTGCAAACTGGGAACTACATCGTGCCGCAAGTCGGCAGCGAACCCTATCTGCGCAAACCGCCGCTGGTAAACTGGCTCGTCGCCGCCTCGTTCAAGATCTTCAAGGTGCGGAACGAGTGGGCGGCACGCCTTCCCTCGGTGCTCTGTGTGTTTGCGGTTGCGCTCGCTTTTCTGACGCTCGCGAGGCGTGCGCTTGGACCCAACGGTTCGCTTGCCGCCGCCATGATGTGGCTGACCAATTTCGGCCTGCTCGAAAAGGGCCGGCTGATCGAGATCGAGGCGCTCTACGTTTCACTCACCGCGCTCGCTTTCATCTGCTGGTTGAGCTGGTGGAATGAACCGCGCCGACGCTGGCTCGCGTGGACGGTGCCGTGGCTTTTTCTGGGGTTCGCCTTGCTGGCCAAGGGGCCGCTCGCACTTCTTTTCTTTTACACGGTGGTGATCGCCGTTCTCTGGCGGGCGAAGGCGTCGCGCCAAATCTGGAGCTGGCCGCATCTTGTCGGGCTTCTCCTTATGCTCGCGATTTTCGGCGCGTGGGCTGTTCCTTGTTTGCAAATGACGGAAGCCAGCCATGTGGCTGGCGTTTGGTCGCGGCAGTTTTCCGGGCGACTCTCGGGCGAAGACTTCAAACTCGCTGACTGGCTGCTCAACATCCCACGTGGCATCGCTTATCTGCTGCCATGGGCGATTCTGTTCCCCTTTGCCAGGTTCGCCAGGCTGGAGGACGAAGCAGAGCGGAACCTTGGGCGCAGTTTGTCGTTCGGCATTGCCCTGCCGTTTCTGGTCGTTAGTCTGGCGCCGGGCGCGCTCCCCCGTTACACGATGCCGCTGCTCGCGCCCGCCATCTGGCTGCTCGCGCTTTTCATCCGGGCCCATGCCCTCGTCTGGCCGCGACAACTGCGTCTCGCCGTAACCTGGACGGTTGCCGCGGCGACCGTCGCGATGCTGATTTATTCGCTCGCGATCATCCCGTATCTCGAACGCCACGAGAAAGTGCGCCCAATCGCGCGTCGGCTCGAGGCGGCGATCCCGCCTAACGACACGCTCTACGCGGTCGATCCCGATTATCAGCCGTATTTGTTCTACCTGCGCCGTCCAATCAAATATGTGAGCAAGGTGAGCGACCTGCCGCCGGACGCGCATTTCATTCTCCTTCAGCCAAAAGACGAGAAAGAAGCGGAAGGTTCGTCGCGCTGGCTGCCGGAACACGCGCGAGCGATCGAGCAGATCAAGGATTATCGCGGTCGGCGGATGGCCCTGCTGCAGGTCGGCCGCTCCTGAGGTTGCAGCCGGGGCGCTGACTGCGATCTTCGGCGTCCCTCCATCCGGCAGCGGGGCCGTGCGTCGTTCCGTCGTGGCATGCTTTTGCCGGTCCAAGGACAAGGCTCGGAGATTGACAAACAGATGCGGTGGGATTCGTTAGCAAGCTAACGATGAGCGAGATCGATCCCGAAACCATCGGACAACTGGTCCAGGAAACAGCCCGCATCTGGCGCCACAAGCTTGATCAACGTCTTCGTCCGCTCGGGTTAAGCCAGGCGAAATGGCGCACGATCGCGCATCTCGCGCACGGCCAGCTGACGCAATGCGATCTCGCACAGCGCCTGGGCATCGAAGAGCCGACCCTCGCGCGCATCCTGCACACCTTGGAGGATGCGCGCTGGATCAAACGCGAAAACGCACAACACGATCGCCGCTGCAAAACGGTGCAGCTCCAGCCAAAATCGAGCGCCCTCCTCCAGAAAATCGAGAAGACCGCGCGCGACCTCCGCCACGAACTTCTGGAAACGATCCGGGCGCAGGATCTGCAAACCTGCCTGCGGGTCTTGACCGAAATCCGCAACCGCGCCGCGAGCGTATCGACCGAGGGAATGAACGGCAACGGCGCGAAAAAGGGAACGCGAACCAAATGATCGCGGCGAGCAAAGTTGGCAGCGCGACCCGCGAAGCGGTCGGCGACATCGAGCAGCGTTTTGGCCGCAAGCGACTCTATGTTTTTGCCGGTGCCGCCGGGTTAATCGTTTTATTTCTCCTCATCCGCGCCTGCAGCACCAATAAGGTTGCCCCTTCCCCACCGCCCCGCCCGGTCGCAGTCGGCAAAGTGATCACGCAAGACGTGCCGCTTTATCTGGACGAAATCGGGACCTGCGCCGCCAATGAAAGCGTGCAGGTGCAGGCGCAAGTCAGTGGTCAGATTGTGTCCCGCGATTTCAAAGATGGGGCGGATGTGAAAAAGGGCGATCTGCTCTTCACGATCGACAAGCGACCCTACCAGGCGGCGCTCGACCAGGCGAAGGGTCAACTGGCGCAGGCAAACGCGCAGTTGGCGCTCGATCAGTTAAACCTGACCCGGCAACAGGATTTGCGGGCGCGCAATGTCATCTCGCAGCAAGATCTCGATACCGCCCAGGCCACGGTCAAAAGCGATGAGGCCAAAGCGCAGAGTGCGCAAGCCGCGGTCTCCGCCGCGCAGGTGAATCTGAATTTTTGCGAGATCCGCTCACCGATCGATGGCCACACCGGACTGCGCCAGGTGGACGTCGGCAACACCGTCACCGCTGGCAGCAATGGCGGGAGCGGCGGCGCGGTCCTGGTGCAAATCGACAATCTCGATCCGATCTACACCGACTTCACCATTTCCGAGCCCGATCTGCCGCTCGTTAGGCGGTATCTTGGTGGGCCAAATCTAAAAGTCCTTACGAAGGCCGGGGATGACAACATCCCGCCGCGCTCGGGCAAGCTCTATTTCATTGCCAATACCTTGCAGGCTGGAACCGGGACCGTGCAGGCCCGCGCTGTCACATCCAATCCCGATCACGCTCTCTGGCCATCGCAGTTCGTCCGCGTCCGCTTGATTCTCGAAACGATCAAGAATGCGAAGCTTGTCCCGAACGAGGCGGTGCAGATCGGCCAGAACGGGCCCTATATTTTCGTAGTGAAAAAGGATCTGACCCTCGATCTGCGCCTGGTGACGCCTGGCCAGAAACAGGGCGATCTCACCGTCATCACGAAAGGCGTGCAACCGGGCGAAACGGTCGTGACCCGTGGCCAACTGCAACTGGCGCCCGGGACGAAAGTCGTTGTGGAAGAGACGGAGAAAACTCCGCCTAACGCCTCCGAAGGGACCGAATGACCGATGGCAAGCTCCCAAGGCAACGGTAGCGACGACGAGCAGCCAGCCAGCGCGGCCAGGAAAACGCCGGGCAAAAAGCTCGTGCAGTTTTCTTCCGGCCTCTCGCGGCCTTTCATACAGCGGCCCGTCATGACGATGCTGCTGACGGCATCGGTCATCGTCTTCGGCATTCTGACCTACAATCAACTGGCGGTGAACGACCTGCCGGCGGTCGATTACCCAGTCATCCAGGTAAGTGTCTCTTATCCGGGTGCGAACCCGGAAACGATGGCCAACAGCATCGCCACGCCACTGGAAAAACAGTTTACCCAGATTCCCGGGCTCGCCCTAACGACCAGCACCAGCTCTCAGGGCAACACTTCGATCACGCTGCAATTCGATCTCAGTAAAGGAATCGACGCCGCCGCCACCGATGTGCAGTCGGCCATCCAACGCGCCTCCGGTCAATTACCGAGCGACCTCCCCAGCCCGCCCACTTTCACCAAGTCCAACCCGAACGATCAACCGGTCATGTATGTCGCCCTAACGAGTGACACTTTGAGTGACGGCGAGCTTTACCGCTATGGCTCAACCGAAGTGGCGCAGCGCATCAACATTTTGCCCGGAGTTTCCCAGGTCAATATTTACGGCGTCAAAGGCGCAATCCGGGTCAAGGTCGATCCCGGCGCCCTCGCCTCGCGGGGCATGACCTTTGCGGATTTGTCAGCCGCGATCAGCGCCGGCACCGCCTACTCCGGCGCAGGGCAGTTCGACGGAGCAAACAAGTCGATCACGCTTCGGCCTAACGGACAGATCACGACCGCCGAGGGCTACCGCAACCTCATCATCAAGCAAAACGCCAACGCCGCCCCGGTTTACCTGCGGGACGTGGCTCGCGTCATCGATGGCGTCGAGAATGAACGCTTGTCGCGCCACTTCTTCGTCCGTGGCCTCCACCCGCCGGCTTCGGTCATCGTTTTCGCCGTTTCGCGGCAGGCGGGCGCGAATGCCGTGGCCGTGGCGCGGTCGGTGCGTGCCTTGTTGCCCGGGTTGCAGCGCGAACTGCCGGGCTCGATTCGTTTGATCCCGGTTTTTGATCGCTCGGCGTCGATCGTCAATTCCCTGCACGACGTCCAGGCGACGCTCGCGATTGCCTTCACCCTCGTCATCTTAGTCATCTTCGTCTTTCTCGGCCGCGCCAGCGACACGCTCATTCCGATGGTAGCGCTGCCGATGTCGTTCCTCATCACTTTCGTCGCGATGTGGTGGTTCGGTTTTTCGATCAATAACCTGACCTTGATGGCGCTGACTTTGGCGATCGGATTTCTGGTCGATGACGCGATCGTCTTTCTCGAGAATGTCGTTAGGCGAGCGGAAGCCGGGGAATCGATCTACCGCGCCACCCTGAACAGCGCCGGCGAAATTTCCTTCACCATTCTCTCGATGACCCTCTCCCTCGCGGCGGTTTTCATTCCGCTCGCCTTCATGCCGGGATTGTTAGGCCGGATCTTCCGCGAATTCGCCATCACCATCATTGTTGCCATTCTCGCTTCTGGTCTGGTTTCGCTCACCCTCACGCCCCTGATGTGTTCGCGGATTCTGGCAGAGCGCGGCCCGAGCCACATCAAAACCTGGACGGAGCGACTCTTTAGCCGCGTTTTTGAGCCCACCCTCCGATTTTACAGCCGTTCCCTCGACTGGTTTCTCGACCGCGGCTGGCTCGCTCTGCCGATCGTCCTCGCCTGCGTCCTGGGCGTTTGGTTTTTCTTCAAGCAGCTCCCCTTCACTCTGCTCCCGACCGGAGACAGCGGGACGATTCGTGGCTTTTTCATCGTGCAGGAGGGAGCGTCGCCCGACCAGCAACGGCAACTCCAGGAAAAACTCGATCCGGTTTTGCAGGCCAACCCGGCGGTCGACAAATATTTCACGGTCGCGGGACGATCCGGACTCGGCGCAGGCGTTTTCACGGTTCTCTTTCTGAAAGACGCGAGCCAGCGCGCGGATATCGACACCGTAGCGGCACAGCTTCGAAAAGCGTGCAGCGAAATTCCCGGAGTCTTTCCGACGCTTAATCCGCAGCCTGTCCTGCAGATTAACATCGGAGCGAGCGGCAGCTCCTTCGGTCGTTACAGCTACGTCTTGAGCGGCATCAACCCGAACGAAGTTTATGCTGCGGCCGACAAGCTGGGGGCTCGTCTTGCCGACTACGATGGTTTTGCCAGCCCGCCGCGTTCCGATCTTTTCCGCAACACGCCCAACCTCGATATCAATATCGAGCGCGGCCGCGCCGGCCTCTACGGCGTCTCCACGAGCAATCTCGAGAATCTGCTGCGCGCGGCCTATTCGCAGAACTACGTCTACCTGATCAAGCAGGCTGACGATCAATATCAGGTAATCGTGGAAGCTGATGACAAGGCCCGCTCGGGACCGGACGATTTTCGGCAGATCTACGTCAAGCCCGATAATGGAAGCAAACTGATCCCGATCCGCGCGCTGACGAACTCGAAGGAGACACTCGGCCTGCAATCGGTCAATCACACTGATCAATTCACCAGCGTCACATTTGGCTTCGACACCAAACCGGGCGTCGCGCTCGGCGATGTGACCGACTACATCAAAAAAACAGCGGCCGAAGTCCTGCCACCAACCGTAAAAGGCGAGCTGCAAGGCGAAGGTCTCGTCCTGCAGCAACTCTTCCAGGCTTTGCCCTTTCTCATCATCGCTGCCGTTTTCGTCATGTATGTCATTCTTGGCATTCTTTACGAGAGCTACGTGCATCCCGTAACCGTGCTCTCCACGCTCTTTCCCGCGGTCGTCGGCGGGTTGATGACGCTTTGGCTTTTCCGCTCAACCCTCTCGCTCTATTCCGTGATCGGCCTGTTTCTTCTCATGGGTATCGTGAAGAAGAACGGGATCATGATCGTGGATTTTGCGCTCCATCGACTGGACGAAGGTTACGATCGACGCGGCGCGATTCACGAAGCGAGCGTCGAGCGTTTTCGCCCAATCATCATGACGACGCTGGCGGCCTTGATGGGCGCGCTGCCGATCGCCTTGGGCTTTGGGGCCGATGGTTCTTCGCGGCGTCCGCTCGGTCTGGTCATTGTGGGCGGGCTTATCGTTTCCCAACTTATTACGCTCTACATCACGCCGGTGATTTATCTGGCGCTCGAATGGTTCCAGGAACGGGTGCTCGATCGGGTGCCGTTCCTGCGCAGTGCACACACGCACCACGAGGCGGACGCCGAAAGGCACGGCGCGGAACTGGAATCAGCGCCGGTCGGCGCGCGCTGAGTGAAAGATCTCGCCGCAACCCCTTCGTCGATCGCAAGCTCTGGAGAGTTCGCTCATGTGGCGGCCTCCCGTTGTAGCCGGGATCAGCGACCCGGGCTGCAGCCCTCGGCGGCACCCCGACTGACGATGAATGAACCCTGCCGGCTGCGAGATCGGGCCAACTTTTTTGCGTGACAAGCGTTGGCTTATTTGCTTTCTCGAACCACGCGCGGTTTCGCATTGGCCCGCGCGCTCCATACCATGAAAATGATTCTACGGTCGGGTGCCGCGCTTTTCGTGCTGGCGGGACTGGGATGTCTGGGGAGTTATTTCTTCAAGGGCGGTGTTGGGCCGGGAAAACTCGCCTGGGATTCGCCGGTCGTGCGCAAGTCGATCATGACTTTCGCCTACAAGATCTACGGCGATCCGGCGGCGGAGAACGGGCGCTATTTTCTGAGCAAGATCGTTTTCCACAATGATGGCACCGGTCCGGTCCACAATCTCTCGGTCAGCTATCAGATCCCGGATTATATTCCATGGACGACGCCGGAGATGCAGCAGGAGATTCCGCCCGGGCAAACTGTGGTTGAACTCTATTACCCGCAGTTTCCAGCCAAGGTTACGCAATTGACCAGCGAGACAACGGCCACGCTCGAAGCAAAAATTCAGTGGTCGGATGAGGAGGGAAAGCAAAAGGAAGAAATTCTTCGCTCCAATATCGACCTGCGCGGAGTGAATGAGATCGAGTACACCGATCTACCCTCAAATGAACTGCTCACCTGGTACGACATGTTTGCCACGGCCCCTTTCGCCGCAGCGATGGTCACCCCTAACGATCCAGTGGTGAAGGAATTTGTCGCCGAGGTGACAAAGCGCACGGGTGGCACGACGGCGGGCATTGCGGGCGGACCTCAGGAAGTCGCCCGCATCATGAAAGCGCTCTACGATTACATGTGTGAGACCGGGATGCGTTACACGAGCGATTCCGGCGTGCCCGCGAAGATCGGCGATGTGCAGACGACGGTCCAGACGGTGCGACTGCCGCGCGACGTGATTATGACAAATGAAGGTCTCTGCATCGAGCTGGCTCTGCTTTGGGCATCGTGCATGGAGCACCTCGGTCTGCGATCCACGGTTGTCTTCATCCCCGGCCACGCCATGACCGTCGTCCGCTACGGAGATGGGCCGAACGATCTGATTCCGATCGAGTGCACCGCGATCACTCCCATGGCCGTGGGCGCGAAGGAGCCGGTTTCATTTGAAAAGGCGGTGGAAATGGCGAGCGGCGAGTTGTTCCCGCAGGACCAGTCCCGTCGGCCACCAGAGATTTGGGTGAATGTCGAGCAATATCAAAAGGAGGGCTTCCATGCTCCCGAGCTTCCAAACATTGACATCGACAAGATCAACAACATCCTCGCGCAGCGCTCGAGTCATACAGCCGAGGCTTACGCCCAAAATGCGGGTCGGGCCAGCACGGGTGCGCCAGCGGCGAATTCGCAGCCGCGGCCCGGATATTATCGCTGGGCCGGGGCGAATAACATGATTTCGGTGGATGTTCCCGAGAGTTGGACCAGGGTCGAGAACAGCCCGGTACCGGGCATGGTTTTCACCGCGGAGGACATGCAGACTTCGGTCGCAGTAAACGTTTTCCATTTCCCGAATTTGTCGAGTCCGACCGAGGCAATGGAGGCGGCGAGAAGAGGGGTGGCACGCGTCACCGGCGGCCGGGTGCGAATCATCAGCCAGCAGCGAAAAGGCGATAGCATCGTTTACACTGGGACGACTTCGCATCGCAACGGCTCCACCCAATGGGTCGGAATGTTCGGGCCGACCCAGGCCGGCGTGATTGGACTTTTCGTTGGTGCCGCGAGCGGTCAATTCGAGAGGAATCAACCGATCATTCAGGACGTCATCAGCTCGGCGCGATTCGGCGCCGGCGGGAACGACAATACAAACAACGAATAGGACTAACACGATGCGATCATCCTCATTTCGGAGTAGAACAGCGTCCCGGATTTTCGCTGTGATCGGCCTCCTGGCGGCTGGGGGAATAATTTCCGCGCGGGCGCAGGAAGCAAGCCGCACGGTCGAGGAGATCTACCAGTTTGACGATAAGGGCAATGCGACCATCGAGTTTAAGTTCCAGCTTAGCGCTTCCCGATGGGCGCAATGGAAGGATCAATTTGGCGATCATCCCGACATCCTGCTGCGCAACTTGAAATACGAATTGGCGGCGGCCGTGATCGATGATTTTTCACTCGAAAAGGACGACGTGCATCGGCGGGCCGTGGCCAAAATCAAGGCGCGCGCCCTGGCGCAGTATCGCAGTGGAGGGCAATTCGAAATTCAGGTTCCCAAGGAGATGAATCTCGTGGCCGGCTCCGGAACCGAGTGGGTCTTCACTAACAGCAGTCTGGAAGACGGCGGCATCGTAAACGTCACTTATCGCGGGGAACTCCCGCCGAAGGCGAAGGACGCACACCTGACGACCGGCGGCGACTACAATCTGCTGGTTTATTCGCTGGATGTGGCGCCACCGAAATCCAAGACGCTGCTTTACGTCGGCAGCCTCCTCGTGGTTCTTGGTGCGGGATTGGGCGTGGGCTCAATCTTTTCCTCCGGCAAAAGCACCCCGTCGGCGGCGGGTTAAGGCGCGCTTGCTGCAGTCTCACCTCTGAATGGTCCACTCTATTGGCTGGTCGGCCGCGCGGCAGCCGCCTAACGAATATATGGCCATCGCCGTCATTCTCCTTTCTTTTCTCGCGCTTGCCCAGTCGGCCGTCGCGTCGGGCAAGGAATGGAGGCAATACGCCAATGCGCGTTTCGGTTACGTCCTGAGTTACCCCGGCAATCTCGTCGCCGGACCGGAAGCGATGAACGGTGATGGCCGCGAATTTCATAGTGCGGATGGCGAGTTCAGCCTCGCGGTATCGGCGCACTTTTTTGTTCCCGGGAGTGGCGACTCCTTCGAGACACGCTGGCAGGACGAGCTCGCTACGCCGGACGTGACCATCACTTACAAAAAGAAAACATCGAGCTGGTACGTGGTCTCAGGAATCACGAAAAGCGGCACCGAGTATTATCACAAGCTCTGCCACAAGGGAGCGAACTGGGCTGCCTTCCAAATCACTTATCCGCATGCCCAAAACGCAAAATACGACCCATGGGTAACGCGAATCGAAAAGAGTTTTGTTCCCTTTCGAGCGGGAGACTTCGACCGCTTGGAATAGCGCGCAATCGACCCGACCCTACAGAGTGTTATGAACTGTAGCCGTCGCCCTTTGGGCGACGCGAGTACGACTACGACGCGTTAACCGCCGTTGCCGCACACATACCCACGCTTCGCCTAGCGAAGGGGCGATAGATCCTTGTGGCCAGGCTCGTGAAGTGCAGGACACGCTTTAGCGAGAACCAATCGAGTCCATCGCTTTCGACGCCAACCGGTCGAAGGCCCGCAGCGCCAACCCGAGATCCACCCAAATCGCACTCAGTTAAATTGCATATTCTCGAGGTGAATCGGATCAGCGTAAAAAGCCGTGCCACAACCATTCGCCACGTACTGATAAAAGAACGCGATACTGCCGGTCGCGTCCAAGGCAACCAGATCAGTATTCGGACCATCCATCGTGTAATCGATCAAATAGTTATCCGCCGTATCTTCATAAACGCTGCTGCAAAAGGCACTGTAAATCGAAGGGTCAGCCAGATAATGCCAGACTTCGGTTGCCTTATTTCCGACAATCGAATATCTGCGCGGCGCGCTATAGGTGCGCCCTTCACCGGGTGGCATTTGAGTCAAACTGGGTGTGCCATCGTCGAAGAGTAAGAGCTCGTCTTGGAAGAACGAGGTCGCATGCTGCCCGATCGGCGCCAAAGTATCGGGTCCGAGACGAAGCGCAAAAGCCCGCAGAGAAGGAAACTCATACCAATGCTTGGTCGAGTCACCAAGAATCCATTTGATCCTGCCGGTATCGTAATCGAGCGCGATGACAAAGTTTTCGCGGCTCGAAACGATCAATGAATCATCGGACGCGCGGTAGGCCGTGGCATTGTTATGAAACCAATCGGCCGGCCCGGGAAAGACGAAGAGACTCGGATCATCCCCGCCCGCGGTCATGGCGGCGCTGACGATATCCGCCAGGTTCCACGTCCTAAGGACGTTCCCGGCCGCGTCCACCTCCATGTCAACGGATTCGGCCCAACTAGTCGTATCTACTTCCATCACGATGCCGTCCCGGCCGTAATCGAAGTTGTGATGAACGTTGATCACTCCCAAATTGCTGTAATCCGCGAGGATTGCACTTCTGCCATCGAACTCCAGGCGCAACAGGCCGGTGGTCGTGCCGCAATAAATACCGTTGTCGAATAAGAGCGATTGCTGGCCGCCATGACTGGCCGATCCAACCCACCGGACCTCGGAATCGGAATCGATAATAACCGGGGTATCGTTCGTGACCGAACCTTTCATCAGAACAAAATCGTAGCTCAGCGTCGTGTTCTGTAACCTCGGTGCGACGATCGTCGGGCTGGTATAAGTCCCGCCGTCATAGGCCGCAGCAGTAATCTGGACTTTATTCCGCTGGGTCGCTCCCGTGGTGAAATTGCTAATCACCGTCACGGTGTTCTGGCGATTCTGATAAAGACCAAAGACCGGGAGGGTGAGCCGGTTTCCCAACGCCGGCTGAAAATAGCCCTCTCTTTGCAGATAGGCGCTGGTATATGTCGCGGACACGGGCCGGGTCTGCGATCCCTGTTTTGGGCGAATCGTAAAACTGACCGTGCTAAGATTGATGGGATCGCTGATCTTTAAGGTCACGAAACTAATGAAGGGAGTGGGGCCCGGAATGATCTTGTCGATCGCGACTAAAGGCTGAACGGCTAAGGACTCGCCGCTAAAAATAAGGGAAAAAGCGGCGCTGATGATGACGATCCATGTTTTCATAAGCTTTGAACTACCTCATTGGGAATGCTTCACGAGACGGCCTTTCACGATCGACTCGATTGCACGGTGGATTAATTTCACATTATTACTGGGTTAGGTTTTAGAGAGCGACGACAGACCATGTCAAGCTTTTTTACCCGATCGAGGCTCCAAACGCGCTGCTCTTCATCGATTGGCACTTGGCCGGTCGCTCAGTTGGCAAGCCCGGCCCGCGACTGACCATCAGCCAACTCTGGCTCCAAGCGGTCCCAAACGGAAGGCAGACTTCCGTTCTTCGTACTCACAAATCCGTGAACGGGTCGGACTTCAGGATAGTCCCGCGTGTCCCCTGCTGCTGAATTAATTTCGCCACCAGCCCAGTCCATCCGGTCTGATGACTTGCGCCCAGGCCCGCGCCGGTACTGCCGTGGAAATACTCATGAAACCAATAGCGCCCGGCGTCGCCCGCGTCGTTCAACGAATCACCGGAGGCGCGGGCGAAAGGACGCTCTCCCTTTTCATCACGCAGCCAAAGTTTGATCAGGCGGTTCGAAAGCTCGTTTCCGATTTCGTCGAGGGTCAGGAACCGCCCTGAGCCTGTCGGGCATTCGACTTTGAAATCGTCGCCGTAGTAGTGATGAAACTTCTGCAGCGATTCAATGAGCAAATAATTAATCGGGAACCAGACCGGCCCGCGCCAATTCGAGTTGCCTCCAAAGATACCGGTCTGCGATTCCGCCGGCTCATAACCAACAACCTTTTGCTCGCCACGCACCCCGAGAACGTAAGGATTTTTCTCATGAAATTTGCTCAGCGAGCGCACGCCGTAGTCGCTCAGAAATTCGTTCGGATCGAGCATCCGGCGCAGAAGACACTTCATGCGATGTCCGCGGGTTAGCGCAATCAGGCGGCGATCACCGCTACCCGGTTCGTACCAGCGAGAGATCAAAGCGGCCAGGTCAGGCCGGTTCGCGAGATACCACTCCAGACGTTCGCGGAAACCCGGCAGGGCCTCGAGCAGAGCTGGTTCCAGCACTTCCACCGCCAGGAGCGGCATGAGGCCGACCAAGGAACGGACGCGTAACGGCAGATAGCGGTTACCGGGTGTGTGCAGGACATCGTAGAAGAATTCGTCTGTCTCGTCCCAAAGCCCGATCCCCTGCCCACCGGCGTTGTTCATGGCCGCCGCGATGCCAAGAAAGTGCTCGAAGAACTTGGTCGCGATATTCTCATAAACCGGGTTTTCACGCGCCAGCTCCAGTGCGATTCGCATCATCGTTAGGCAAAACATTCCCATCCAACTCGTGCCGTCACTTTGCTCGAGCCGGCTGCCGTCGGAGAACGACGCACTCCGATCGAAGACGCCGATGTTATCGAGGCCGAGAAAGCCGCCTTCAAAAATGTTGCGACCGCCGGAATCCTTGCGGTTCACCCACCAGGTGAAATTGATGAGGAGTTTGTGGAAAATCGTCTCCAGAAAAGCGCGATCGCCCTTTCCGGTCTTGCGTTGCTCGATCTTGTAAACCCGCCAGGCCGCCCAGCCGATTACGGGCGGATTGACGTCGCTAAAATTCCACTCGTAAGCCGGGATCTGCCCGTTCGGATGCTGATACCATTCGCGCAGAATGATATCGAGCTGGCCCTTCGCGAAATGCGGATCGACGAGCGACAACGGGATGCAGTGGAAGGCGAGGTCCCAGGCCGCATACCAGGGATACTCCCAACCGTCCGGCATCGACATGACACGTTCGTTGAAGAGATGGCGCCAGTTGGAATTGCGACCATCCTTGCGTTCGTCAGGCGGAGCGGGCTGCGCCGGATCGCCCTCCAGCCAATCCTCCACCACGTAGTAGTAAAACTGTTTCGTCCATAGCATCCCGGCGAGCGCCTGGCGTTGGATGGCAGCGTGCTCCGGGCTCAGGCTGCGCGGCGTGATGCCGGCGTGGAATTCGTCCGCTTCGGCGCGGCGTTTCGCGAAAATTTCTGCGAAATCCTGGAAGACGCTGGCGGCGGATCCGCTGGTCGGCTGAAACCGCAGTTGCACGG
>JBOHXL010000174.1:0-10999 GCA_050736975.1 Chthoniobacterales bacterium
TTTCTGCACGATTCACGCGCTGACCCCCGGTCCCCTCCCGCGCAGCGCGAGATCGATTCCCTCGTCACCTGATTGTCTCCCATGGCTCACGCGTTGCCTCAGCTGACAGGCCGGTCACGCCGCTCAAAACGAGGCCATGCTTCAAACTTGGCCGACAGGCCACGAGTTTCCTTAGTCCGCAATTGTCAAAATATTTTTAGACGCAACCGCATGCCTCGACATGCCCGAAGCTGTTCGAAAAAAGTCTTGAAGTTGGCGGACCGGAGCATCTAATGCTGGAGTAAATGGATTTACCTACCACGCTGGACGCTGAATTTGTTCGCAAAGAAGCCGCGAATTGGTTCCAAGCTATTACCGATCCCAACTCTTTTTTGGGTTCTGCGTTTTCGCCCGAAGACTCGAAAATCAATGCCGCAATCAGCTTCTTCTTCGCGATGATAGTTGTCAGCACGCTGTTTTCAGTGGCGAGTGGGCTGGGCCAAAAGGAAGGCGAAAAAATTGACGGCGCGGTCAATGCCTTGCTGAGTTCGCTAATCGCTGCTTTGTGCGCTATCGCGGCTCATGTGCCTTTCGTATGGCTTGGTGGAAAGGCGACGCTATCGGGTACGTTCGTCGCCTATTGCTATTCCGCCGGACCGTATATGCCCCTGACGGCTTTTGCGGGATTAATCCTTCTTTCAGGATTTCCGCCGGAACTCCGACCGTATGCCAGCAGTCCTGTGGCCGCCCAGCAGGCTTTCATAGACGCGACGAAAGACCGAAACGCCGACAAATTTAACTTGTATCTAGGGACTTTTCTCGTTTGGGGCATCATGCTTAAAAGCACCTATGCGATGTTCCGCGCTCTAATCTTTGTGCATAGCTTGCATGGTTGGAAACTATGGTGCGCAATTTTTGTCTACGTCCTCATCTTGGGTTTCATCGGCAAGGTGACGCAACGGCTGAGTTCCCTCTTTATGCCATCGACACCTCTTCCTCGTCCAATCGCACCGGCCATACCCACTGCAAGTCCGCCCCCAGCATCGCCTGACTCGGCTGTCATACAGGCGCTTCCACCTCAGGACACAAAGGAAAACTAGAATGGGGTCGGTTTTGCGAGAATTTTGAGCCTCATTGAGTCTCATTGTTTGGGAATTAGGTTAAGGGGATTAGCGGTCGGGGTGCAAATCTTGACAGATTCGTTTCGCTTCCGTGGCGTTCTTGAGAACGTGAGCGCAGCCGCTCGGGCAGCTGCCGATTGATCCCGGCGCCCCCCGCTTCTATGAGCAGCGAACTCGCTGGACGGCTTTCTGCTTGTCGTGCAACCGAGTTTCTCGCATAGAAAAGCGCTGCAACGCGAAAACGCTCTTCTGTGAATACGTTGTTCATAATCGGAATTCTGTTCCTTATCCTTGGCTTTGTCTCAACAGTCTGCGGGGTGCTGCTGCGACCAAAGGAGAAGAAGAGCATTCAGACGAGCGCATCGGCCTTTTTGGCGTTCCTGAAATCAAACGAGCCGCGCATTTTTGTACAGGCGCCTCTCAAGCGGATGGTCGAGCTGCTCGACCATCTTTTTGGAAAGCGCTTTTTTTCGAAAACCCGATTGTTTCGAACGGTTCTATTTGGAGCTTGCCTATTCGGGTTCTCTGTCGGCTTATCCACCCTGCGTTCAGGTACACTTCCGTTCCCGCTCGAGGACTCGCCGTGGCGCGTTTTCGATCGCGGCTTCGAAACGATACAGACTACGGGAGAACGACTTCTTCAGAGCAAACAGCAACCGGCGAAGGAGAGAGAGCGCTAGTCAAAGCGCTACGTAAGGTCAATAAGCTGCAAAGTTCGGAGAACCGCTGGATCTATTCTGCGCTCTTCTTCCCATTCCTGGCGACGGCGGCTGTTCTGTTCATGTCGCTTTCTTTCTCATTCGCACGACGGGTGTTGGTTGAGATAGCAACAGTTGAGCATCTCTTTTCGTTCATCGGAATCGGTATCCTGTGTCTCTTCCTTCTGCCTTGCTTTTACGCCATCGCATTCGGTGTGCTGTATGCGATCGCTAATCCGATAATTGGGTTAACGTTCGTCCAGTTTGAGACGTTTGGTCTCGGCTCTGCAACCGTAGCGGCATCAATAGTGGCGTTGTTTGCGCTCGTTCTGGCACTCGTTGCCGCGAGCACGTGGTTCAAAATACTAGTGAGCACTGTTATTCTACCCCTGACGGCGACGATTCTTATTTGGGCGTGTTCTTTGCTGCTCTTCTTGGTTCGAAAACCTCTGCACTGGACGCTCTCTCAATTTCTTGAGCGGCTCCTTTCTTCCAAGGCGGGCTTTTTCGCAACTTGCGCCTCCGTGTTTGCTGCTTCGGCGTTCTTGTTGTAGCGATCGCAAGAATTCTTAGCGGCCAAGCGCCTTGGTAGTCTTGGCTAACTGGCTGCGGCCCGGCCCCGCTGGTTGCCTTTTTCGCTCGCAGGCGCGGCGGACGTCGAACTGCGGAGCAACAGAGTAGAGCCGCGTAATCGCAATACCCTCTGCTATCGGCACCCTGCCATCGGGGTCAACTCTGCACGCTGGATAGAAGAGCTGCCCGCACTCGATCGAACCGCAGGCGCAGCCTTGTCTCCCTTGATGCCTGCACTTCCCGGCGTTTGAGCACTTGCAGCCCCCCGCTTCCGTCTCGATAACCCACGCTGCGCGCCACATCCGCACGGCTTCGCGATTCCCTTCGCCGCTGGGCTGAACCAAACCCGCCGCGCCGGACGAAACCGCTACGTTGGAACCAAACCGCGGTGTTGGACGAATCCGCCGCGTGTGAAACTTGAATGCCTTAAGCATTCGAGATAAATGGGACGCATCAAACAGGCGCATGGGTATCGGGGTCAACTCCGCATTGACGCGACCCCATCCCCATTTCTCAGCGAAAGCGCGAACCCGTTTAGGTGAAAGTAAATGGGAGACTCGCCGAGCCGCCTTTGGTAGTTACGGTCAAAGAAACCTGGCCATCTGCTACTGCAGGCGTGGTCGCTGTAATTTGACCATCTGAGTCAACTTTAAACGGCTGAGCCGCCGCGCTGCCAAACTTGACGGATTGTGTGCCCGTGAAATGTGATCCGGTGATTACTACCGGAGTTGGAGTATTATGAGGCGCCTGATGAGGATTAACCCCACTGATCGTGGGGACAGGGCTGCTTGCACCGCCGGGAGCGAGAACAATGTCTACTAGTCGCTTAATCAGCTCGCGGAACGTCTCTTCGCGGTACCCTACTAGGAAGGCGATCAGATAGTAGAGCAAGTCTTTAGGAACAGGAGTATTAGGAGTCGCAATCGCTGGGGAGCCGGCAGCAAGAACTCCCGCCATAAACATCAATACGGCCACTACCCCTAAAGCAATTCCGATGAGCGGACGTGCGAGATGCCAAGGCCAATAGCTTTCGTCCCAATCTTTCTCGTGCTCAAACACGCCAGTTAACGAGATCAGCACCGCGCCCAAAGCGCCGAACCATGGTACTCCGAGAGGCACTGGTCCAAAGGCGCTATCCAGGAACGCGAACCAGTCGTGTTTGACAAAGAAAAGCAGCCCCAGTACCAAGATTACCGACAGATATACAATCGCAATAATGAAGACTGTTTGTCGTTTCATGGCCGCATCGTAACACAGCTATATCGACTGAAAGCGAACAATAAAGCCCCAATTGGGGAATTGCAAAAAAAGGAACTGAAGGGAAAATCGGGTCAATTCTGCACACTGGACAGCACAGCTGCCCGCAATCGATCGGGGTAATCCAGAAGGGGTCGGTCCTTGGGTCGGTCCTTTTTTCTTGCATTTCAGCAGCTGGTTTCTGCCCGCGAGCGGTCGTGAGCTGGCGGAAGCGAGATCGGATACGGGGCCATTTCGGATTCCAAAAAGCTCAACATCACGGTGAAAATGAAAGCCGATTACCTGAAGTTTGTGCGATGGAGCGAAGACGATCGTCTTTTCATCGGGGGAGTTTGAAAGCCCGGCCGTTTCTTTGAATCCGTTACGGGCCACGGCTCCGATGAGCAAAAGGTTTACCGGCGGCTCTCACGTTTTGTGGCGGCAGAGATCGCCGAGAGTGAGAAGGCGCGGCGAGCGCTACCTCGAAGACGTGCGCTCGTGACAATCCCAGTAGCGATCTGATCTTGGGAGCGATTCGCTCGGCGACCTAAAACTTCCTTCAGGACTTGGCGATCAGCGCGCGTTCGCATTCGAGCAGAGTCGGATGCGAGTAATAAAAACCGCTGTAGAGTGGGTGCGGAGTGAGATTGCTCAGATTCTTTTCGCTCAGTTTGCGTAAGGCCTGAATAAGTGACTACGCCTCACCCATGATCGTGCGCGCGAATGCAGGCGCCGCTATTTCGGCATGTGCAATCGGAGGTAGGAGAGCAAATCAACCCGGGTGATCAGGCCGAGGAATCTGCTGCCGTCCATCACGATGGCGACCCGGCCGCGGTCGAACACGCCTAACAAGTCCCCGATGTTCGCCTCCGGCGAGAGCGTCTCGAGCCGATCGGTCATGGCCGAGTTAACCACGTCGTTAAACTTAGCCGGATCACGTGTGACTTTCACGAGCAGATCGGATTCATCGATGATGCCAACGGCACGGCCTTCTCCGTTCAAGACCGGCAATTGCGAGACTTCGCCGGTCCGCATGCGTTTGAAGGCGGTAAGCAGAGTGTCGTTAGGCCCGACCGAGATCACTTCGCCTTTTTCCGCGCGGTGCGAAATGAGATCGCTCAGGTCGCCCTGCGCCGGACGCTGGACAAAGCCCTGCTCGGCCATCCAGAAATCGTTGAACATCTTCGAGAGATATTTGTTGCCGGTGTCGCAGATGAAGGTGACGACCCGTTTCTTTTTCGTCTGTTGGCGGCAATAGCGCAGCGCGCCGGCGACGAGCGTTCCGGTCGAGGAGCCGCCCAAAATCCCTTCCTTGCGCAAGAGATCGCGCGCGACCGCAAAACTGTCCGTGTCGTCGATCTCGAAAGCGTCGCTCACGAGCGACATGTCGGCGATGTCAGGAATGAAATCCTCGCCGATCCCTTCCACCGCCCAACTCCCGGCCTTCTCCAGTTTGCCGGTCTTAACCCATTCATACAGAATCGAGCCGGTTGGATCCGCCAGGATCATCTCGAGGTTTGGCCGCACCTTTTTGAAAAAGCGCCCGAGTCCAGTGAGCGTGCCGCCGGAGCCGACGCCAACCACGACCGCGTCGACCTCGTGGTTCATTTGCTCCCAGATTTCCGGCCCGGTAGTGGTTTCGTGGGCGAGCGGGTTGGCCGGGTTGCCAAATTGGTTGACGTAAAACGCCCCTGGAATTTCCGTCATCAGCTTGGCGGCTACATCCTGGTAATATTCCGGGTGGCCGCGGGTCACGTCGCTCCTCGTCAGGCGAACTTCCGCGCCGAGGGCGCGGACGTGGGCGATTTTCTCCTGCGACATCTTGTCAGGGATGACGAGGATGATGCGATAACCCTTCGCACCCGCGATGAGAGCGAGGCCGAGACCGGTGTTGCCGGCGGTCGCCTCGATGATCGTGCCGCCCGGGAGCAGGTTCCCATCGCGCTCGGCCGCTTCCACCATGGTAAGCGCGACCCGGTCCTTGATCGAGCCAGTCGGGTTCTGGTTTTCCAGCTTTACGAAAAGCTGGCAGGGACCGGTATCCATCCGGGTAATTTCGAGCAACGGCGTATTGCCGATAAGCGAAAGGATGGCGGGAGGTTTGTTAGGCGAAGTTGGCAGGGCAATAGGCAAGCTGGTCATGAAGCAAGAGCGGGGTCATCAGCGGCAGGCCGAAGACCTCCGCTATGCAACACTGTGGTGAGCAATCGTCAAGCGCGCCCGCTCAAGACGCGTTGATTGTGAGTGCTACGGATAAGCTGCCGCCGCGTTCAAAACAACCTTTTACATCTCGTGGCTCGCTCGTCGGCGTGGTCGACTGCGACAATCCGCGAGGCGGCCTCCCATCAAGGAATCGCGCGGGAAGACGAGCTAATGGGAAAGATTTGAGTTTTTCAGGGCTTGGGAACAAATGGCCAGAAGTGGGGAATGAGGATGCTGGCCGCGATCCAAAGAATCAAATTGAGGGGCGCGCCCACCCGGGGAAAATCCATGAAGCGATAGCCACCCGCGCCGAAGACGTAGGTGTTTGTTTGATAGCCAATCGGCGTGGCGAAACTCGCGCTACTCCCAAACATGACCGCAACCGCAAAAGGCCGTGCATCCAATCCCAGGGTCGCGGCGATTTCGAAGGTAATCGGGGTCAAGAGCACAGCGACAGCGTTGTTGCCGATGAACTCCGTCAGCACCATGGCTACGAAATAAGTGACCGAGAGGGTGACGGCGGGCCCAAAGCGGCCGACGGCGCCGGTCACGCCGCTCGCGATCATGTGCGCCGCGCCGGTGGTTTCCATGGCATGGCCGAGCGCGAGCATGCCGAAAATGATGAAAAGCAGGTTCCACTCGACCGCTTCGTAAGCTTCTTCGATGTCGAGACATTTCGTGACGACGACAAAGATCGCCCCGATCAAGGCCAGCGCGGTGATCGGGAGGAGATCAAAAGCCGCCACCACCATCACAACGAGGATGGCGCCGACCGCGAACGGTACTTTGTGCGGGCGAAAAGCACGCTGTTTCGGCTCGGTCAGATTGAGAAAATCGCGCTCCTGCATCAGTCGGTGAATTCCCTCCGCCGGTCCCTGGACGAGGAGCGTATCGCCGAATGCCAGGTGCGCGTCCTCGAAATTCTCGCGCAGATTTTCCCCCTGCCGGTGGACGGCCAAGATCAGAACTCCGTAACGCTGGCGGAAATTCATCTCGCGCAAGCTTTTCCCGACAAAAGTTGAGCGGCTTCCGATGATGCCTTCCATCAGGACGGCCTCACGCGGCGCGGTTTCCTCGACCCCGAGATCTGCTTCCGGCTGAAAAACCACCCCAGGCATCTCCTTGATTCCTTTGATCCCGGCGACCGGGCTCTCGACGAGCAACAGATCGCCGGGCGCAAAGCGCAATTTGTCGAGCGGAATCTCGAGCCGCTCGCCACGGCGTGTCACATCAATGATACGCGCGTCACGCAGCCTGACGAGCGGCGTTTCCGCGAGCGTCTTGCCGACGAGCGGTGAATCGCCGCTGATTACAGCCTGCGTGAGAAACTGCCTCGCCATTCCGGCGCCGATGAGCGCGGCCAGCGTCTCGCGCCGCGGCAGCAATTTTCTCCCAACGAAGAAGAGATAGGTGGCGCCGATCGCCGCGTAGATGATGCCGAGAGGTGTGATCTCGAAAACTCCGAACGGCGCCATCCCGTGCTGTCGAGTGATGCCGTCGACGAGCAGGTTGGTCGAGGTGCCAATGAGAGTGCAGGTGCCGCCCAGAATCGCGAAATAGGAAAGCGGAATGAGAAGGCGCGACGCCTTCAGCTCGGTATGCCGCGCCAGCGCAAGCACGACCGGCATGAAGACCACGACCACGGGCGTGTTGTTCATGAAGGCCGAGAGCGGCACGGTCAGAACAGCGAGCGCGACGAGCGCACGCAATTCGCTGGCGCCGGCGACGCGCAGGAAGAGGCGCGCCAGAAGGTCGATCGCGCCCGTCCGTTCGAGCGCCGCGCTTATGACAAACATGCAGCCGATCGTGACCGGCGCGTTGTTGCTGAACACACTCAGGATCTCGTCCGTTTTGAGAATTCGCGTGACGAGCAAGACTCCGAGCGCACTGAGCGCGATAACATCGGGCGGAAGCCATTCGCGGAGGAAGGCAACGAAGACGCCCACGACCAGCGTGAAGACAATAATCAGTTGAAGGGTATGCAGACTCATGGTTCGCCGCGCATCCAGCCGGGCCATTCCTCGCCGACAAAAATGCGAATCACAACCGCGAAATCGCGCTCCGTTCGCTGCCCTGCCCCTTTTTTATGGATCCAAGTCAGGATTGATGCCGCCGCCGTCTCAAGGCACCGGTCGAAAGGTCATCTGCCATGGAAACCCGCACGGGTTTTAGTCCCCGAGCCTAACGAATCAAAACGGGCCCCTTGCTCTCGCGACGTCGCTCGTAGAATTGACGTCGTGTGGGAAATGCGGTTCATCGTTATTCCGTGAGCCGCATTCTGATCGCTGATGACCAGCCCGATGTCCTCGAAGCGCTCCGCATCCTGCTCAAGGGCGCCGGTTACCAAAGTGACGCAGTGACGTCGTTAGGCGCAGTCATGAATTCGCTCGAGAAACGCACCTACGCCCTTCTCATGATGGATTTGAATTACACCCGCGACACGACTTCAGGCCAGGAAGGCCTCGAGGTCATTCCGCGCATCCAGGCGATTGATGAGACGCTGCCCATCGTGGTCATGACGGCGTGGGCGACGGTCGATCTCGCGGTCGAGGCGATGAAGCTTGGGGCGCGCGATTTTGTCACCAAACCATGGGATAACGATCGCTTGCTCGCCATCGTCCGGACCCAGATCGCGCTCGGGAGCGCACTCCGAAAAAGCCAGCAGCTTGAGGCCAAGAACGAACTGCTCCGCGGCAAGATGCCGAATATCATTTCCGAGTCGCCCCGCATGCGGCCGGTGATCGAGCTGGTCACGCGCGTCGCGCCCTCGGACGCAAACGTCTTGATCACGGGCGAAAACGGGACCGGCAAGGGATTGATCGCGCAGGCGCTGCACTCGCTTTCGCCGCGCGCGAGCAAGTTGATGATCACGGTCAACATGGGCGGATTGTCCGAGGGAGTCTTCGAGAGCGAACTCTTTGGTCACGTCAAAGGGGCCTTCACCGACGCAAAGGCGGATCGCGCGGGCCGCTTCGAGCTGGCCGATGAGAGCACGCTCTTTCTCGACGAGATCGCGAACCTGCCAATGAGCCAGCAGGCGAAATTGCTGCGCGTGATCGAGACGGGTGAGTTTGAGCGCGTTGGCTCTTCGCGCACTTTGCACGCCAACGTGCGGATCATTTCCGCGACTAATTCCAATCTGGCCGACGAGGTCGCGGCCGGGCGGTTCCGGCAAGACCTGCTCTTCCGCCTGAACACAATTGAGATCGGGCTCCCGCCGCTCCGCGACCGGCGCGAAGACATCGCGCCCCTCGCTGCCCACTTCCTGCGCCAGCACTCCCAGCGTTACCGAAAAAAACTCACCGGCTTGGAGCCGGCCGCGCATGAGGCGCTGATGCGCCACGAATTCCCCGGCAACGTGCGCGAGCTGGATCACGTCATTGAGCGTGCCGTCCTCATGTCGCAGGGCGCGCAGGTCAAGGCGAACGATCTTGGGCTAACGAGCGGATCCGATGGGTCGCCCCGGCTGGAAGAGATGAGCCTGGAGGAAGTCGAGGCGTTTCTGATCAAAAAAGCGCTCGCCCGACACGACGGCAACGCCCGCAAAGCCGCCGAGTCCTTAGGGCTGAGCCGAAGCGCATTCTATCGGCGCCTCCAACACTATGGGCTTTGAGATTTCTATTTGCTGATTTCTGAGCGCTGTTTGGGAGGAGACGTGGGCGACCCGGCAAATCAGAAAGCGGAAATCAGAAATCGACAATTGCGTCGCCGTCTTTCTCACGAAGATCGGCTGACTTGGATCGTTATCGCGGCCGGCGCACCGGCCGCGATCGTCGCTTTCGCGCTCCTCTGGTTTGGCGATTTCAGCGCCAAAGTCGATTGGACACTGACATTGATCATGGTCAGTTGCGCGCTTGGTTTTCTGGCCAGCGCGCGTGAACACGTTGTGCGGCCGCTCCAGACGATGAGCAACCTGCTCGCCGCCTTGCGCGAGGGCGACTATTCGATTCGCGCCCGCGGCGCGCGGGCCGATGACGCGCTGGGCGAAGTGCTGCTCGAGATCAATCAGCTTGGCGAAACCCTGCGCGTGCAGCGGCTCGGCGCTTTCGAGGCGACCGCGCTCCTCCGCACGATCATGGCGGAGATCGACGTCGCGGTTTTCACCTTTGATCCCGACCGACGCGTTCGTTTGGTCAATCGCGCGGGAGAAAATTTGCTTCGCCGGCCGATCGACAAGCTGCTCGGACGCCGTGCCAGCGATCTCGGTCTGGCCGTCTGTCTCGATGCCGACCAGGATGCGCCATTAACCCTGACCTTCCCGGGGGGATCCGGCCGCTGGGGCGTGCGAAAGAGCAATTTTCGCGAGCACGGTTTGCCGCACGAGTTACTCGTCCTGACGGACTTGAGCCGAACGCTGCGCGAAGAGGAACGCCAGGCGTGGCAACGTCTCGTCAGGGTGCTCGGCCACGAAATGAATAACTCACTCGCTCCGATTAAGTCGATCGCGGGCAGTCTCGAGAATCTGCTCCGGCGCGATCCGCCGCCGTCCGATTGGCGCGACGACGCGCAGAGCGGGTTGAACGTGATCGCGACTCGGGCAGAATCGCTCAGCCGTTTCATGCAAGCCTACGCCCGCCTCGCCCGGCTTCCGCCGCCGCAGAAAGAGCAGATCGATCTGGCGGAACTCGTTCGGCGAGTGGTCGGCTTGGAAACCCGAATGGCGGTGCGACTCGTGGAAGGCCCCTCAATCACGCTCGCAGCTGACGCCGCGCAAATCGAGCAACTACTGATCAACATCCTGCACAACGCGGTCGACGCTTCGCTCGAAACCGATGGCAGCGTGACTGCAGGCTGGCGCGTTCTCCCTGATTGCGTCGAGGTTTTCGTGCGCGACGAAGGCCCTGGCATCATGAACCCGAGCAATTTGTTCGTTCCATTTTTCACGACCAAGCCGGGAGGCTCGGGAATTGGATTAACCCTTAGCCGGCAGATCGCCGAGGCGCATGGGGGATCACTTAACCTGACCAATCGCATGGAGCGCTCCGGTTGCGAGGCGCTCCTGTGTTTGCCGCTTTAGCGCCTAACGAATCGAGCGAGAGCCCAGACGGGGGAGCAAGGCATGTCCCGCAATCGGGACGGCCCAGTCCCAGCGTCGAGGCAGGAGCGCGCTTTAAGAAATCTTCGGTTTCTCCGCAAAACGATGGTGGATAGAGTTTTATAAAAAAGAAAATTCGTTGGCACGGGCACTGC
>JBOHXL010000175.1:0-15539 GCA_050736975.1 Chthoniobacterales bacterium
CATCCGGTCTCTCACTAAGGAAAACAAACCTTTTTTCAAGCGGCGCGGCGGGCGCCCGTTGACAGTTTGGACATTCGCTCAAGACTGAAGCAGGCAACTGAGCCCGCTGCTTTCAACCATTTTCCCATCACCATGAAGAACTTCTTCCTGCTTCCATCCGCCATGCTTGCCCTTCTCTTCCCAGCCGCTGTCCTCGCCGACGATCCCGTCACGGGGATGGCGGAATTTTCAGTTTTCGGAAAGGTGGATCTCGCTGGATTGGCCAAAGGGAATATCAGGACCGCGGCGGGCGCGCCGATGAGCACAGCCCGTTACCTCTCGGTGCAAAGCTGTTTTGTCATCCCGCAGCCGCCCGCCAGGGTGATCGAAGCGATGAAGCGATTTGATCCAACCGCCCATCGCGAGCTGAAAGTTTATCTCCACACCGATCTGCCGGCTTCACCGTCGGCGGCCAGTTTTGCCAGACTGAACAACCCGCCTGACAACGGAGCGGTGCGGGCGCTGATTAGTGCAACGCAAAAGATGTCGCCCGAGCTGCAAATCAGCCACGCGGAAGCCCAAAAAAATTCCAGCGGCCAGCCCGGCCTCGCCTTCTGGATCGACATTTTGGCCAGGCGCGCGCAAAGTTTCGTCGCCGGCGGGGCCGCGGCCGAGGCACCCTATGACGAAAGCGGCACCACCATCCAGCCGGGGAAGGAACTGGCGGGACTCGTTAGGCAACAAGCCAAGGTGGACCGGCAGTTTGGCGGGTTCCTCGCCAGCACCGGTCTGATTGGAGGCAAAGGGTCGCTCCGGCCCGAGCTTTACTGGGAGCTGCTCGAGGTCGAGGACGAAGGCGTGCTTACCTTGGGCGCTTCCTATCAACGCGCAACCGCCGGCGGCGGTTTCCAGACGGCTGATGGGCTTTACTACGCGAGCGGCGGCTACAACGTTAACCTTACCCTCCACCAGCTCTGGCCAGTCCAGATCAGCGGGCGCGCCTCGACCCTCGTCTGGCGCGGTGATCTTACCTCCGCGGCGTCGTTAGGCGATCTCCACGGTATTGAACGCCTCGCCTCCGAAGGAGCCATGCGAAAGGATATTTTGAAGGCGGCGACCATCTTTCAACGCGAAGCTGGGCGATGAATCTCCGCATCTTTCTCCTCGTCGGCTTGATCTCAAGCACCGCCTCGGCTCCAGTCTTCGCCGGTGACGCAAAGGAAGCTTATCCCCCGGTGAGCGAACCGGTGGTGGAAGAGCCCTTCAAATTCTCCGGCGAGTTCGATCTCGAGGGGGCTTACCTTGGGGGTGCGGACGTGCAGCGCGGCCGACGGTCCGTAAACAACTATGATGAGTCCTATTTCAAGCTCCTCTTTGTCTATACCCCGCGGATCAAGTTCGGCGTTCTCCGCCTGGGCTCGCAATGGGAACGCTATTCCTTTGATTTCCCTAACGGCGGTCAGCAATTGCCCAATACTCTCCAGGGGGTGAACGCGGTCGTCGGACTCGACACGAAATTCTCCGATTCGATTCTCGTCCGGCTGGAAGCCCAGCCCGGCTTTTACGGCACGACCTTCGACAATCTCGACGGCGATTCTTTTAACGTTCCGTTCGTCCTCGGTGGCACCTACATCTACACACCGGAGTTGCAGTTCGTGGTCGGCGTTGGCGTCAACCTGCAAAGCAGCTACCCGGTCTTGCCGGGTGGCGGGTTGCGCTGGAAGTTCGCCCGGCAATGGGTCCTTGACGCCGTTCTGCCCACCCCGCGTCTCGAGTTCCAGCTCAATCCCAACGCCACCCTCTTCGTCGGCGGCGGGATCAAAGCCAACACCTTTCGGGTCGACAATAATTTTGGCGACAGCCACGGCGACACCGCCTTGAACAACGCCTGGCTCAGCTACGAGGAAGTGCGCACCGGCGCGGGGGCGGAGTTCAAGCTCAACTCCGTGCTTTCCCTCACGATCGAGAGCGGCTACGCCCCGTTTCGCCAGTTCGATTTCCATCGCACTGAAGTCCGCTATCACAATGAAAGCGGCGCGCCCTACGGCTCGATCATGCTTCACGGCGAGTTCTAAAGACGCGCCTGCCCCTCGTTCAGACGAGATGCTTGTCGAGCGCTCCGATCTTGCGCGTCTCGGGCCACTTCAGGGCGACTGCCAGGACGACCAGGATCGTGCCGATTCCGCCACCGATGACGGACAGGACTGGGCCAAAGACCGCCGCGGTCAGGCCCGACTCGACCACCCCGAACTCGTTCGAGGTGCCGATAAAAATATTGTTAACCGCCGAAACGCGCCCGCGCATTTCGTCGGGCGTGAGCAACTGGACAAGTGTCTGCCTGACGACCACGCTCACGCTGTCGAAGATTCCCGTCAGGAACAACATGAGGGTTGAGAGCCAGAACCAGCGCGAAGCGCCGAAGACAATCGTGGCCGCGCCAAATCCGCAAACGCACCAGAGGAGGGCGCGCCCGGCGTGCCGCATTGGCGGCAGATAGGCGATCGTCACCGCCATGACAAACGCCCCGACCGCGGGTGCGGCCCGCAACCAGCCGAGCCCGATCGGTCCGCAGTGCAAGATTTGATCGGCAAAAATTGGGAGAAGCGCGGTCGCTCCACCGAGCAGGACCGCGAAGAGATCGAGCGTGACGGTGGCGAGAATCATTTTCTTGCCGAGGACAAAACGGATCCCCTCCGCCAGGCTCGTCCAGGCGCTTCCCGACCCGCGCCGCGCCGCCCGCATTTTTTCGATCGGCAGGACGAGGAAGAAAAAGCTCAGAGCGCAAATCGCATCGAGCGCGTAGATGAAAGGAAATCCCAGCCTAACGATGAGAAAACCACCCAGCGCCGGACCGAGCACGCAACTGATTTGAAAGATGCTGCTGTTCCAGGTAACGGCGTTGGCGAAATTGTCCCGGGGCACGAGCGTGGGGAAGAATGAGCTGCGCGCCGCCCAGCCAAAGGTGCGAACCGCGGCCGAGAGCAGCATCACCAGGTAGAGCAGCGGGAGCGAGAGATCATCGAAATGAAAAGTTGGATGCCGTTGGAAAACAGTCGCGATCACGCGCAAAAAATCGTTCACCCGAAGCAGGATCGCGAGCCGCGGGAGGTCGAGATGTTTCCACGAAATCAGGGCGAGAGAGATCGAGCAGATCGCGCTCAGGGCCTGTGTCCAAAGGATAATTGATTTGCGGCGGAAGCGATCGGCCAGATGCCCGGCGGGAAGGGAGAGCGCCACGATCGGAAGCGCGGCAACCAGACCGACGAGGCCGAGGGCAGTAGCGGAGTGGGTGCGGGCGTAGACTTCCCACTCGATCGAGATCGTCAGCATCTGGCGTCCGGTGATGGCGACGAAATTCCCAAGCGCATAAAGAACGTAGGCGCGAAAGCGAAAAGCCGCGTAGGGATCGTGCACGGCCGGCGCTCTCTCGGCGGTGGGCGGCGGCGCGTAGGGTTTTCGCTCGGGCATCATCGCGCGCGGCCATCGGCCCGGGCGCACGAGATTGTAGATTCAGGTGAGAGTGTCGCAAACCGCTTGCGCGGCGCGTCTGCTTTGGCTGCTGGAAAGCCCGGCCTTTGCTTTGTATTCGTTAGGGCGCTCTGGGAAACGCGACGGCGAACAAGCGAATCCGACGGCGGAGTGTTGCTCCCGCGCTTCGCACAGCGAAACGGCTAGAGGAGCGCTGTGCTCCGTCGCCAGCCCGTGTGACTCCCCGGTGAAAGCGCGGCTCGTTCAAAACCTGGATTTTGCAGGTGCGCCGATTCGTTCCCGTCGGCCGGCGTGCTGGGCGTTTCCGGCGCGGGCGGAATCTCGGGCAGTTCCTGCTTCTCCAATTTCTCGAAACGCGCACGCACGTTGGCCGGAATCTTCGCCCGCTCCTCTTCGGTATCGATCGGGCCGTTGAAGAGTTCTTTGCCTTGCGCGTCCCTGGCGGTCAGCATCTTCTTGCCGTCGACCCGTTCCAGCTTCAGCTCACCCTGCTCATCTGAGAACGTGATGGTCGCTTTCCCGAGATCGACCCTGGTTGATTTCGTCGTTTCGTCGTCGGTCGTAACGATGCGCAACCGGCGCGCGGCGCGACGCGCTTCGTCGCCCGCTCGCATCGCTTCATCCCTGGCCCGCTGCACCGTCTCGCGCACCGCGGTCATGTCGGGCATTTGAAAATCGAAATTCATTTTATCGAGGCCGTCGAAATTCCATTCCTTTTCGAAACCCATCGGGTTGTGGCCGCTCGGGACGTCGTGCTTCGCCAGCTTGACCGTCACCTTCACCTCCTGGCCTTTGCGAAGGAGGGTGAGGTTGACCGTGGTGCCATCGGCAAAATTGCGCACCAGTTTTCCGAGCTGCCCGGGCTCAACGATGATCTGGTCGTTCAACATCCGGATAATGTCGCTCGGCTGCAGCCCGGCCGCGGCCGCCGGACTGTTGGGAACGACGTAATCAACCACCACCCCGAAACCGCGCGGCAATCCCATTTGCTCGGACAAAACGCGCGGCACGTCCGACGTCTCGACGCCGAGAAAAGTGACCGGCTCTTTCAGTCGGTTATCGCGTAGATGCCGCAGTGGCGGAACCGGCGGCGCGGGCGGCACGGGCGGAATCTGTTGCTGGGCGGGTGCGGAAGTTGGGGCAGGAGATTGGGCAAAGGCGACCAGCGGGAGAAGCGCGGCCAGTATTGTCGTTAGGATGATCGGTTTTTTCATGGGTTTTCCGGTGGTTATTGAAAGGAAACCGGCGTGAGGACGACCTGCTCCGCCGGATAAGAGACACGCAGCGAGGCGTCGGTCTGCGGATTGCGCCACTGCATGGTCTCGCGGGTGTCGTAGCGGACCCGCCGGAGCAAGGGCTCCGATTGGTTAGGCGAGAAAACGAGACCTTCGTCGTGCTGGCGATAGACGATCTGGGTCAGGGCCGAAGGTTCAAGGCCACTCGTCAAGGGCGTCGAAGGAACGGGAGCCTTCTGCGCCAGGTTCGGCTGCCCGCGCGGTGGCCCGGCAAAAAATCCCAGGCCAAGCAGGAGGAGGGCGGCCACGCCCGTTAGCCCGAGACCCAACGACCACCAGGTGCTAATACGGGCTACCGGCCGCGGCGAAACTCCGGCGGTTGGCACAGTCTCCGGCTTCGCCAGGGCGCGCCCGATTCGCGCGACAAGCTCTCCCGTGACCGGGGCGGGCCGGAGCCGTTTTAATTCTGCTTCGAGTTCTGAAAAGTCATTCATGTGGCTGCAACGTTTTCTTGAGGGCGCCGAGCGCGTAGCGATAGCGCGAGGCGGCGGTGTTTCGGGAGATTTCCAGAATGTTCGCGATCTCGGCGAAAGTCAGCTCGTTCCAGATTTTCAAAATCACGACCTCCCGTTGTTCGTTAGGCAAGCGCTCCACCGCGGCCGCCAGCATCTGCTGACCTTCGTCGGCCGCGGCGAAGGGCGGTTCGGAATTCTCCGCGCCATCGAGCGCCACGACGGCTTCGCGCCGGGCGCGGCGCTGCTCGCTGCGCAAACGATCGAGCGCCGTCGAGCGAACAGTGGCATAAAGGAGCGCGCGGTTTTCGATCGAATGCTGTCGTCGCCAAAACCGCACGAAAGCTTCCTGGACGATGTCTTCGGCATCGGCCCGGCAATTGGTCCAGCGGCGAGCGAAGAGAAGCAAGGCCGGGCCGAGCTGGGCAAGACAGGTCTTCCAATCTTCATTCGTGAGCGTTCTCTCCATGACCTCTTCATGGTCTTTTAGATTGAGACGCCGCCAAATGCAGCTTTTGTCTAACGGATGAATTTTTTTCACCTTCGCGCCGCGACCCTTCCTCTGTTCGCGGCGCCTGGCATCCACGCCAAAATCCCGGCAACGGACGAGAACGCGTATGCGCAAAAGTCGGTCACCCGCGGTCCTGCATTGCCTCGGACCGGCCTCACTGGCTGTCTCATGCCTGATCTTTTGCATTCTCGTTAGGCGATGGAATCGGCCGTTCTCGCTCAATCAGTTTCAATTATCGTTCCAACCTTGAACGAAGCAGAAAACGTCGGAGTGCTGACCGAACGAATCATGGCCAGCGGCATCAACGCGCGTGAAATTATCTTTGTCGACGACGGCTCAACTGATGGCACCCGCGAGCGTGTTCAGGATCTGGCGCTGAATTTTCCCGTACGCCTCTTGACACGCGAAAATCCCACCCTCGGCCTCTCGGGTGCCGTGACCGCCGGGGCGGAGGCGGCGACCGGCGATCTCCTCGTTGTGATGGACGCCGATCTGAGTCATCCGCCTTCCCGGATCCCCGATCTCGTCAGGCCCGTGCAGGCCGGGACCTGTGACATGGTGATCGGCAGCCGTTATGTGCGCGGCGGCAGCACTCCCGGCTGGCCGCTTTGGCGTCGCAGCATGTCCCGCGCGGCCTCGGCTTTCGCCTATCCGCTCACGCATGTGCACGATTCGATGTGCGGGTTCTTCGCCATCCCACGGCCTCTCCTGCTCGAGCTCGCACCGGCCGCGACCGGTTTCAAAATCGCCTTCGAGATCATTGTCCACGGCGGCCGCAGTCTTCGGGTCAGGGAGATCCCGATTGCATTCCGCGATCGGACCCGGGGCGCTTCGAAGATGACTTTTCGCGTTGCGTCAGTTTTTTTCCTGCGCTGGCTGGCCGCGATCGTCAGGCGGAAGCCGGCCCGCGCCGCAACCGCCGCAACTCGAGCACCAGTCCGATAAAGAGCAGGAGGGCGGCGAAGAGCGTATTGCCATAGCGCTGCGACCAGCGCTGAATCGGAATGGTCAGGGCGAGCAAAACCACTGCGGAGATGGCCCACCAACGAAGCGGCGAAGCGGGGCGCACAAGCCAGACGCGAATGATGACGGTGAACGGAAAGAGGAGGAAAGCGAAGAGGTAGTTGAACGAGAGCGGTGCAGCGATCAGAAGCAGGAGCAGCAGAAGCGACCATTCGATTGCGTCTGTTTCCCCGGTGCGCCGTTCGGGCCGCGGCATGGCCGCGAGATAAGAAAGACCGAGAAGCAACGAAACCCCGGCGATGATGGCATTGACCATCTTGAAGGGAAGGTCGACGAAGTTGACGTAAACCGGCTTTTGCGGCGAATGGGTGGCATCGACGTCCACCCTGCGCAGGAAGCGATTGAGGACTCCGGCGAGCGACTGGTTTTTCCAGGCCACACTTCGTTCCGGCCGTTGCGCGATTCCCTGCTCGTCGTACTTGAAAAGCATCCCATCAGACCAGCGCGCGAGGTCGTGGCACGCTCCCGACCAGCCGCGAAATCCCGCCGGCAAAACAAGCAGAAGAAGAACGAGCGACAGGATCATCGAGATCGTCGCGACCCAGTAACGCCGATAAATCAGGTAGGCGATCGCCGCCACCGGGAAGGCTTTGATCGCGGCCGCGAGCGCAAAGGCCGCCCCTGCGCTCCACGTTCTTCCCGCCCGCAAGGCGAGAAAACCGGCCAGGAGCAAGGCGAGCAGGACGAGGGTGGGCTGACCAAGCAGGTAACAGCTCCAGACGTAAACCACGACCACGAGATTGGGCGCCAGGTAGAGGAGGGCATTGGGGCGTTCGCCGTTTTGATTCGTTAGGCGAATGGACCAGACGATGCAGGCCCACCAGGCGAGGCCATTCAAGACGACGAGCGCGGCGATCAGGCCGGCCTGGCCTAACAAACTCACTGGCGCAAGCAGTTCCGCCGCCGTCGGCGGATACATGAAGCGGAATCGTTCCGGCGGGGCCGGATAAATCGGCCCGCCCTGCCAGACGGTCCGCCCGGTTACGAACCAGAGCTTGTAATCCTTGGCGCCGCGGCCGGCCGCCAGGTTGATCAGGGGCACGATCGAAAAAACGAGCAGGACGACGAGGAAAAGACCGAAGAGGACGCGAAAGCCGGTGCGGCTGTTCAGCCACTGGATAAATCGTGCCATTGCTTACCTGGCCGGCCCCGCCGGCTGGAGGATCAGGTTGCCTAACCAGTATGGATCGGCCACGCCTTTTCGGTAGGCAGCGAGCGCCTCCGGTGAAGAGTTAATGTGTAGGTTACTGTAGGTCTGGTCGTCATTCTGCCAGCGCTCGTGCCAGTAAACCGCGGCTTTGACCCGGGGCAGTCTCGTCCGCATGATTTCAAACGCGTCGCGAATCCACTCCGCCTTGTTGCCCGAATCGGGAAATTCCCCTGCCGCCCACTCCGCGATCATGATCGGTTTTTTCGGATCGAGCCGCGACATTTCCTGGTAAGGCCAATCGATCAGCGGTTCAAAATCCACCCACGGTTCATCGCTAAATTGTTGCCCGTACACGCTCAAGCCAAGCCAGTCGACGTAATCGGATCCCGGGTAATAGGCCGCCGCAAGATTCCACGTATCCACGGGTGATGAATAATTATTCGCCTGGAACATCCATTGGACGTTGTCGGCGCCCCGTGCCCGCACCCGGTTCACGACATAACGATAGGCACGCTTGAATTCCTCGGGACCTTCCCACTCGTGAGGCCGGCCCGGCACCCGCTTCTTGCCCCCGTAATAAATTCCCGACCAGGGAAACCAATCGCCATTCATTTCGTCGCCGAACGAGACAATCATCGGGTGGCCGAACCTGCGCGCCGCGTCCGCCCAGTCATCAATGTAGCGATTCCAGGTGCCGGCGAGAATTGCGTTGAGTGAGAATCGGTCGGGTCCTTTTTTTTGCTCGTAAGGCCGGTCCCATGGTGACCAGAAGACGAGCGGGAGCGAACCGTGTCGCCAGACCATCTGCAGGTTGGCGGTGGGAAAGTTCTGCTCACCCCAATAACTCGAGGACGCGATAATCGCCTGATGTTTGCCCACCATCTGCTCAAAGTCCTCGATCGTCTCCAGCGCGACGGCGTCTTCCGCCTCGCCGAAATCGATGTAGGCACCGGTATAGGCGCCGTGCTCGGGCAGGACGACTTGCATGGGCGCGTTCGGATCGACGCGCACTGGATCGGGCGCAGTCTTGCGACAGCCCACCAGAACCAGGAGGAGACCGAGCGTGAAGAGAGATCGTCTCAATGCCTGCTTAGACACGCACCGGGACGGAGGCAGTCCGCTCTAGTTTGCCCCAGCCAACCCAGGCGCCTTTGATCGCGCGGAAAATCGCCTTCCAGATCACGTAACTGAGCAGCGGTCGATAGATGAGCCGCATCGGAAGGATGCGCCAGGCGCGCAGGATCGGTTCGCGCTCCAGGATGCAGGCGAGAGTGGCGAGGATCACATCCATCGCGAGGAAGATGATGACAAAGGGGAGGAGTGCGTTCCACGCCCCGAAAGCGAGCGAGGCGAGCAGAAAAAGATCGACCAGCGGGGTGAGCGCGACAAGGAGGATTTGGAAAAACCAGACGCTCGGCAAGCTGAACCAGCCGAGCGCGCGATAGCGCCAGTTGAAGACTTTTTCGCGATGTTTCCAGAGACATTGCAACGTCCCGTAAGCCCAGCGAAAGCGCTGTCGGGCGAGCGTGCGCAAGGTTTCGGGCGCTTCCGTCCAGGCGATCGCATCGGGCGTGTAAACGATCCGGTTCCTGCCTTTGTGCAGGGCAAGGGTGAGATCGGTATCCTCCGCCAGGGTATCGAGACTGAGGCCACCGGCGCGCGCGATGGCCGAGCGCCGCAGCGCACTGATCGCGCCCGGCACCACCGTGATGCAATTCCAGCGATCGTAGGCCCGCCGGTCGAGGTTGAAGCCGCAGGTGTATTCGAGCGCCTGGCAGCGCGCGATGAAACTGCGCAGGTTGCCCACCTTGGCGTGGCCCGAGACCGCGACAACGCGCTCGTCACTCAGCGGCCGGACGAGGAGGCGCAGAGTGTCATTTTGCAAATGCGTATCGGCGTCAAGGAAAACAACCAGCTCGTGCTGGAGCAGAGCGAGGCCGCGCTGCAACGCGACCGCTTTGCCGCGGTTCGTTTGCCTAACGACTCGAACACGGCCGTCGGACTGCATGATTCTTTCCACCTCGGCCGAGGTTTCGTCGCCCGAACCGTCGTCCACCACCAGCACTTCAATCTCGCCTGCGTAATCGCTCGCCAGCACAGCGCGCAAGGTTGCTGCGATCACTTTTTCCTCGTTATAGGCCGCGATCAGCACGCTCACCGGCGGCGCAAAAACCCCCTCCGGCGCTGGGGCGCGGCGGAAGCGGGCGGCAAGGAAAATCACCACCAGGGTCCGCACCACGATGAGTGCGGTGGCGACGATCATGAAAGACCAGAGAAACTCCTCGGTGGCATGAAAAACGCGGAAGCCGGTGCTGCTCACGAGCCGCGGGAGGCGTTGTCCGTTGCCAACCGGCGGCATCACGGCATCGCGCGAACTGCCGAGGAGAGTGCTGAGCGGGACGATCGTGTCGCCGCGAACATGCAGCCAATTGATGATTTGCGGAAGGGCCGCGACCGTCTGCGAGCGATCGCCGCCCGCATCATGCAGCAGGATGATGCTGCCATCGCGGCGTTGCTGTTTGATTCGATCGAGAATGACATCGGCCCCGGGTCGCGCCCAATCCTGGGGATCGATGTTTTCCAGCACGACGAGATAATTCATTTCGTTGGCGATGCGCAGCGGGGCAAGATCAGCGAGGGACGACGGGCTGGTGTCGGCGTTATAGGGCGGCCGAAAGAGCGTCGTCGCACGCCCCGTAATCGTCTCGATAAGCAACTGGGTCGCGTTCAATTCGAGGCGAATGTGTTCCGGCCAGCAAATCGAAAGGTTTGGATGGTAATAGGTGTGGTTGCCGATCTCGTGCCCCTCCGCCACGATCCGCCTAACGAGATCGGGATAGCGCTCCGCATTGACGCCAACGAGAAAAAAGGTGGCTTTGATCCCGTTTGCCTTCAGGATGTCGAGAACCTTCGGCGTCCACTTTGGATCCGGTCCGTCGTCAAAAGTGAGCGCGACCTGATGCTCACTGCCGGCGCCCTGATGATAAAGGGTTGGAAACTTCGGAAAGCGCAGATAAGTCGCGCTGAGATAACCATCAGGGCCGACCTGGATCCTGCGCGCACCGTCGCTCCGCGTTTCATCCACGCTCACGATTTCTCCGTCGCCGACATCGGTGATCGTGTCGGTCCCCTTGAGCGTGCCGAGGGATTGCAACGCCGGGTCGTTAGGCGGAATTTGACGCGGCAGGCTGAGCGCATCCCAGATCGCCGTGTCTTCCGTGCCGAGACGATAAATCGCGAAGCCGCCGGTCTGCGCGTCGCGCAGCGCATGCAGCTCATTGAGAAAGCTGACGACGTCGAGGAACCAGACGGAGTGTTCCTTGTCTCCGTCATCGTAGTCAAAATCCCAGCTGTGATCCGGCGGCGCGACCGCGCCTTCCTCGACGCCCGCGACGCTCGCCCGGCTCATCGCTTCCGGAAAGCTGATTAGCTCGGCGCGATGCGCGCCGTTCGTCCAGTCGTATCCGTAGCTGCCAAGCGCAATGATCCACTGCCGGGTATCCGCGTCCTTGAGGAGTGCGTGCAGCCAGGATTCGAACCAGTGGCGCGAGGCGAGCGGACCAGGGGCGTCGGTTTCGGAAGTCTCATCGAAAAGCATCGCGATGAAGCGGTCGACCTTCTCCGAGACATTATCGAAATCGATATAATCGAGGTCCTGGCCCGGTTGAACGCAGAGCCAGAGTTTCAGGCCCGCGAGGTGCAGCGCGTCCGCCATCTTGTTGAGCAGCTTCGTGATATCATCCTCATACGCGGGATCGACCTGCTCCCAATCAATCACCACGCCCGCGGCCTTCGCGGCCCGCAGATCTCCAACCAGCCGGGTAACGAATCGCTCCCGCCGGTCGGCCGGGCCGTGTGCGAGGTTCTCCACCGCTTCCGGCTGCCAGGTGTCGCCCACGAGATTGGTCAAAAGCGGCATGAGCGCGAATCCCTTCGCGGCGGCCAGTTTCGGAAGTCGAACATCGGCGTCGACCTGCACGTTGCCGAGCCCATCGACGAGCGAAAACCATTCCGGGCAAACGTGGGTCAACTGCCCCGCGTGCTGCACGAGCGATTGGTAGCTATAGGGATCGCCGTTGGTGTAAAAGGCCATCCGCACCTCGCCGCCGGTCAATTTTTTTGCAGTCGCCGCCGGGGTCGCGGCCGGCGGTTTCTTGGCCGCCGCGCGCGCGGCGATAAATTTTTCCCAGAGCGGCACATTAGGCGGGAGCTGACCAGCCGGATTTTTTTTCTGCAGCGATTTCAACTGCCCTTTTAACTGCCGCAGGGTGAAAGGCAGCCGCAACTGCGGTGTCACGAAAAGGGTCTGGACAAAAAAGACCGCTGCGACAAAGACCGCGATACCGGCAAAAAGCAGGGTGAGCCGGAGGCGAGGCCATCGTCGGCCGGCCGGGTCGGAAAAAACAAACGCCGTGCGCTCGTTTGGAAAATCAGGGTCCATCAGGCTCGGGGGGGGCGCATATTTTAGTCGAGCGCGGAGAAAATGCCAAAAGTGATTGTCGTCCGGAGCGCACCTTAGAACCTCTCCGGGGATCAATCAACTGCGCCCCGCGTCGACGAGCTCGTTAGGCGGGAACGGACGGGAGGTGAATTCCAAACCGGTCCCGCAATGCGGCGCGCGCCGCATGATAGCCGCACATTCCGTGCACTCCGCCGCCGGGCGGAGTGGAAGAGGAACAGAGATAAATGCCGGGCAGCGGCGTCCGATACGGTCTCGGACTAAAGACCGGCCGCGCGATCAGTTGCCACAAATTTGCCGCGCCGCCATTGATGTCGCCACCGATCAGATTTGGGTTCGAGCGTTCCAGTTCGACCGCACCCGAGGTGTGGCGGGCCAGCACACAATCGCGAAAGCCGGGCGCGAAGCGCTCGATTTGGCGCTCGATCGCGCCCGTCATATCGCGCTCGGAGCCGTGCGGAACGTGGCAATAAGCCCAGAGAGTGTGCCGGCCCTCGGGCGCACGCGACGGGTCGAAAAGGCTTTGCTGCGCCACGAGCACGAACGGTCGCTCCGGGTATCGCCCCTCCGCGACCGCGCGTTCGCCCGCCGCAATTTCCTCCAGCGTGCCGCCAAGGTGCAGGGTACCAGCGGAGCGGCATTCCGCCGCTCGCCACGGGACGGCGGCGGAAAGGGCGTAATCGATTTTGAAGACACCCGGCGCATGGTGGAATTGCGCCAATCGTTCGCGATAACGCGCCGGCAATTGGTCGCCGGCAATGCGGGCAAATTGCCAGCAGGTGGTGTCGAACAACACCGCGTTCGCCTTTGGGAGTTGGGCGAGATTCTCGATCCGGCAATTCGTTTCAATTTCACCCCCGAGCTCGCGCAAATGAGCGGCCAGCGCATTCGCGATCGTTTGCGACCCACCCCGCGGGAGCGGCCATCCGACGGCGTGCCCCGCCGCGCCCAGCACCAATCCGAAGGCCGCCGAAGCTGGCGCCTCGAGCGGCAGAAAAGAATGGGCCGCAATTCCCGCGAAAAGAGCACGGGCGGGTGAATGCTGAAAACGGAATCTTGCCAGCGTTTGCGCCGGGAGGAGGGCGAGAAGCCCGAAGCGCGCCAGGCAAATCGGATGCCGCGGGAGGTGGAGCATCGGCTGGAGGAATTCGCCGCGCAGTTTTTCCCAATCGCGAACAAATGGCCGCATCAACCCGCGCCAGGCCCGCTCGTCTTCGCCTAACGAGTACCCGATTTTCTCCAAATCCTGATAGAGACAGGCCGCGCTGCCGTCATCGAATGGATGCGCCAGAGCGATCGGCGGTTGAATCCATTCCAGGCCATGGAAGGCGAGCGGCAGCGTTTGGAAAAACGGCGAACCGAGCGCGAGCGGATGGATCGCCGAACAGACATCGTGCACAAAACCGGGCAGCGTCAGTTCCGCTGAGCGCACCCCGCCGCCGATCGTCGCCTTTGCCTCCAGCACGCGCACCGAACATCCGGCCCGCGCGAACGTGATCGCGGCAGCCAATCCGTTAGGCCCGGAACCGATCACGAGTGCCTCCATCTTTATCATCCTTCGGGGCAGGCTGGCTCGAACTCGGGTCGCCCGCCAGGAGTTTTCGTTAGGCATGGGCGCGCGCTGTCGCTCCGATATTCACCGGCCGCAATCTCAGGTTCAGTTGTAGGAATTGCAGAGAAGGAATGGAAACGATCGCGAAGCACTCGGACTCGTCAGCAACACGTCCTTTGCCCGAGTTGCTTCTCAGGCGTGCGTCTGCGCCCCGGGGCGAATCGTTAGGCAAATCTGGAAGAGGTCAGACGATTCGCCGTGCACTGGCAGCGGCGGTTGCGCGCTGGTTCGCTTCGCGTTTTTGCTTTCATTGGCTACACTCACGCTGGCTTCCGGCGCGCCGTCGTTGCCGAAGTCGAAACCGAACCCGCAGATTGCCAGGGTCTAACCACGCCCTCAGCGAAATGAAGTTTATCCGCCCGATTACGTCAGATCGCTCGAACCTTTATTAGAAACCGATCATGAAAAGGCCAAACCTGGTTTCGCTCCTCGCCGTCGCGGCGTTGACTTCCTGCTCGACCATGCACGACGCCGCTGTCACGACCTTCCGCGTTGTGGATGCACCGAACGTCTACCTGCGACGCAAGCTCGGTGTCGATGAACAACAGCAGCTACCTGCGCCACCGGCCCAAACCACCTCCTCGAATCGTGCAGCTTACCCGCCGCCGCAGCCATATCCGGCCCAGCCGCCGCCGGTTCAAACGCAGCGCCAGGTCGCGACCCAGGAACGCCAACCGGAGCGGCCGGTCGAAAATGTGCCGGCCGCCGGTCCGCCGGTCGCACCAAAGGAGCGGACCGCTAGCACGCACAGGACAGCACCGAAACCTTCGGCCACTCCGCGCGCGGCTTCGACGCAGCAAAGCGATCTTCCCTACGGCAAACCGGTCCCGGGAAAACCCGGATATGTCTTCAGTCCTTTCGATAAGAGCGGCGGCTACGTCGATGTGACCGGATACGCTCCGGGGCAAAAAGTGAAGGATCCTTACACCGGTAAAATTTTTCTCGTGCCTTAAGCGCGAGGATAACGAGATCCGAATGTCGAATTTCGAATTACCCACCGAAGCTGACGCCGTCGTTTGGGATTTTGAGATTGTTTCGTGCCTGGTTATTCGGATTTCGGGTTTTGCGCAGCTTCTAGCGCCTTGACCCGTTCGAAGAGCTTCCCGAGTCGCCGTATCAAGGCGAGGTGCTGCAACGATTTCTTTAGCGGCTCCGCCGGCGTCGCCCACCAGGTCCCACCATGGAGGCTCTTCCGGACGCCGGTTTGCGCGCCGATCATCGTCCCATCGTCGATCTCGATATGTCCAATCAGCCCGGCCTGCCCACCAATCACCACCCCCGCGCCGATCCGCACACTGCCCGAGATCCCGACCTGAGCGACAATGATCGAGTGTTTCCCAATCACGACGTTGTGCGCGACCTGTACCAGATTGTCGATCTTCACTCCTTCCTGGATCCAGGTGCGTCCGAAGCGCGCACGATCGATCGTCGTGTTGGCTCCGATCTCGACGTCGTCATCGATCTGGACGATGCCGACCTGCGGAATTTTTTTGTGCCCGCCCGATTCCATCTCGAAACCGAACCCGTCGGCGCCAATCACCGCGCCGCTGTGAATGATGACGCGATTTC
>JBOHXL010000176.1:0-16797 GCA_050736975.1 Chthoniobacterales bacterium
CTCGTTAACGTCCCCTTGGTCGTCCCACTCATGTTGAAGCTCGCTCCGCTGGCGATCGTGACTCCGTTGGCAATGACCTTGTCCGTGTTCGCCTGTTTCCCCTTGGCTTTGAAGCTGTAGGTGTAGGTCGCGTCGGAGTTGAAGGTGAGGTTGCTCTGGATGGTGAGCGTGGAGTACTGCTTGGTGCCATGCGCCGGAGCGAGGAATGCACCCGTCCCGCTGCCTGTGCCGACGGTAACAATCCCGGCGATGACTCCGCTCCCGCCTAGCGTGCCGGCGTTCACCTTGAGCGCGCCGGTTCCAACTGCCGAACCTGTCACATTGGCCACGACCAGAGTTCCTGCGGTCACAGATGTCCCGGCGCTGTAGAAGTTCGAGCCTTCCAACGTCAGTGTGCCGGTTCCTACTTTGCGAAGAATACTTCCCGCGCCGTTGTCCTGCAGGAGACCAGAGAAAGTTGTGGTGAGATTGTTACTCCCCACAGTCAGCGGGACACCGCCGAGATTAACCACTCCGTCGCCCTCGAGTGATCCAATAGTTAGCGGCGGCCCAAAATGAAAGCTGATATCGAGGAATCCATTACCAAAAAGCTCGATGCGACATGTATTGCCTGCGCTATTCTCCTGGAAAAAGATCTGGCCGCCGCCCCCGCCGTCAGAGCCGCCGTTGGCGATTAAGGTGGCATTATCGGCTTCGGCCTCGGAAAAAAAGGTAACGTTGCCGCCATTCGCACCGCTGACTGTCGCGCCGTTTGAAGTAAAGACGCCGTCTGCAGCATGAGCCGAATCGTCGATGGCTGTTTTGCCACCATTTGCGCCATCGACCAAGCCCGGTTCATTCACAAAGATACCGGAGCCCGCGCCTGCGGAATCTGCAAACAGTGTGATCCCGCCAAACCCAGAAGCAACGGCCGCGCCCAAATTCTCGAAGGTTGCATGGTCGGCCGTACTTTGGCCTAAAAACCTGGTGGCCCCACCGTAATCGAACTTATCTGTCGTATTGGCGACGTTCGTAAACGTCGTAAGGCTCCCGGCGGTTGCATGATTCAGGAAGACAATCGCGCCAACATTACTGGAGCTGTCGTCGGCACTAACGAAATTCTGCGGCAGCGAGGTGTTGTTGGTGATTCCACCGCCGCTTACGGTTAGAGTGATCAAGGGATTAGCGGTAAGAGTAAAGGAATTTGCTCCAGCGTTGAAGGTGATTCCTGAGACTTCGGTGTTAGCGGAGACGAAGACACCCAAGGTATTCGAGGGCGCGAATGTGGCTACGTCGCGCGCGCCATTTGGCACCGTGGCAGGCGTCCAGTTCGTGGCCGTGTTCCAGTCCCCGCTCGTAGGGTTGAGATCCCAGGTCGCGCTCCCGGCGAACGAACTAAGCGGAAGGGAGGTAAGAAGGACTGGCGTTAACAGGGAAAGAGCGCTCAGCAAAATCACGAATTCTTTCTTCATTTGGTCTTACATCTCGTTAAGTGATAATGGGAAATGAGATCATCGCAGCGGCCATCAGTTATTTCAGGTGAGCATCCAGGAATGGTTGAGTCGTTTGTGGGTTTCATGATGTTAGGAGGTTTGGGATGGTCCGGCGCCGACGAGGAGCAGGAGGATGAGGTTTGCTGCGCCGCAGTAAAAAGTCGCGTTTCATGGGGCGTGTCGGGTCGCGGCCCCGAGGGAAACAGAATACAGTGCATCTCGTCAAGCTTATTTTCTGGCCAATTGTTCCTGAGGGGCGGAGTGGGGTCAGCGCGTGGGTCAGCGCGTGAATCGTGCAAGACCGCAGATAGGCGAGATGGGAAACTCGGGCTCACGCTCTCAAGGCGATCAAAATTGCCAGCTAGTCTCGAGAATAAATTCCGCCGTAAGCCCGCAACGCTCGAGACGCGATTGTAGCCGCCGCCCTGTGGGCGGCGTGGGTATTGGGGTGGCCGCGGAGTTATTCCTATCCCGCCTCTGCCCGCAGGAGAATGGCGGAGGAGTTACTAAAGGTCCGGCCGAGATAGGCCTGTAAGCGCGGTGCGTTAAAGTCCGCCGCGCGATAGCCGATATAACCATCTGGCCTAACGAGTGTGACTCCGCCCTCGAATAAACCGTAGGCGGCATGTGCGAGACCACTCAGGTCGCGCAACTCCGCCTCCGCGCCGGTCTGTCCGCGCGCGATCCGGTAACTGTCGACCGCGCCATTCGGAACCGTTGCGAGCACACTCCTGAGCTGCTCCGCCTGCACCGCTCCCTCGGGCGTCGCGCCCTGAAAGATAAGCAGGACGTGACGCGGCTCACGGAAGAGTTCGAATAAGCGCCGTGCCTGGTTGTTTTGATCGCGCAGCTCGGCATCGGGCGCGCGGTCGCCGGCTTTCACGCGGCCGGCGCCGTGATTTTCCACGATCGGGCTGGTGCGATAACTGACGTTTAACTCCGCCAGTCGATCGGCGATCTTCTCCTCGACAAAATCGATTCCGCTCACCACCGGGAGCAGAAAATCGCGCACGCTTTGCGCAACCGAGTTGCGCATCGTGGCCATGCGGGTGATGCGATCGGTCAGATTCAAGACGCCGCTGGCGACCGGTTCGCGCTCGACATGATAGCTCGCCAACAGTTGCGGTCCGGCCATTCCCCGGACGACGAGGGCAAGTTTCCAGCCGAGATTGAACGCGTCCTGAATCCCGGTGTTCATCCCCTGCCCGCCCGCCGGGCTGTGGATGTGAGCGGCGTCGCCCGCGAGGAAGACGCGCATCTGTCGAAATTGCCGGACTTTTCGATGGGAGATGTGAAAGCGCGCAAGCCAGACCGGATCACGCGCCCGAAAGCTCGGATCGGCCCGCTGATTAATCATTTCCTGGACGTCGGCGAGGGTTAACTCGGGCAAAGTCTGATTTCGGGTATCGGGCGGAATGTTCGCCACAATGCGACAACGGTTCTGCTCGAAAAAGATGATCCCAAGCACTCCATCGTCACCGAGATAAAGGTGGACACGGTCGCGCGCCAGGGGCGAGTCGAGATGCAGATCGGCGAGGATGAAACTCTCGTCGTATTGCGCGCCTTCGAAGTTCATCCCAAGGACGTGGCGCGTGGTGCTGTTGGCGCCATCACAGCCGACCAGCCAGGGCGCTTCCATCTCTTCGTCGCGCCCGTCAGCATGCCGCAGTTTCACCCGGACCGAGTCGCTGGTTTGGGTAAAGCTGGTCAGCTCGACGCCGCGCTCCACCGCGACCCCGCGCTGCGCGAGTTGATCGGTCAGGAGGCGTTCCGTATCCGCCTGCGGAAGGCCGAGGGCGAAGGGAAACGGCGTTGCGACCGAGGTCAGTTCAATCTGTGCGATCTGTTCGGCCCGATGATGGAGCGAGAGCCCGTGAATGCGGTGCCCGCGTTCGAGAAAACGATCGATGATTCCCATGGTTGCGAAGGTTTCCAGGGTGCGCGGGAAAATCGCCAGCGCCTTGGAAGTTTCCGAGGGCTGCGGCGCAAGATCGATGATCCGGCAGCTAACCCCGTGACGCGCGAGTTCGTTAGCCATGGTCAGGCCAACCGGTCCCGCGCCCACCACGAGCAGCGTAGAAGATTCAGTTGTCATTCGACAACATACCACACCGTTGTGCCAGGCGGCCCGCGCCGTTCACAACTGCCACTTCTTCGGCAGTTTTTGCTTCAGGGTTTCGACCGATTCGAACAGGTCTCCCAGCTTCCCGGCGCGAGCCAGGGTCTCAGCGCAGCGGAAAACGAGGAGCTTCGCCTTGCGCTTGCGGGCGCATTGTTCCACCTCTTCCCAGGTCACCGGAGTGGAGACGGTCGGCTGCTCCTTCGCGCGCACCGAATAGACACAGATCGTGGTCTTATGCTGGTCGTTCTGGCTCCAGTCGACCAGGACTTTTCCCTGGCGGAGCGCCTTCGACATTTTCGACACGACCATCTTTGAATGTTCACGCTCCAGATACTCCGCGAGCGAGTGCGATAACTCTTTCGTCTGTTCGTAGGTGACCGCGGTGTTGAGCGGGACGTAAACCTGCAGGCCTTTGGAGCCGGACGTTTTTGCCCAGCTTTGCAGTTTCATCCCCTGCAAAATTTCCCGGAGCCAGAGACCGACCTGGCAGCACTGCACAATGTCGGCCGGCGGGCCGGGATCGAGATCGAAGACCATCATGGTGGGCCGCGCGATCTCCTTCTTGCGCGAGAGCGAAGTATGCAATTCGATATCGGCCAGGTTGGCGGCCCAAACGAGTGTCGGCAGGTCCTGCGCGAGGCAATAATTCACATCGCGCTGATTGCCGTCGCTCCAGATGGTCGCGGTCTGGACCCATTTCGGACGATGGGTCGGGCAATTTTTCTCATAGAAGAACTCGCCTTCGACGCCATCGGGGTAGCGCTTCATGGTGAGCGGCCGGTCTTTCAAATGCGGCAAAAGGACGGGCGCGATCTGGATATAATAATGAATCAGTTCGCCCTTGGTGAAGCCAACCTTCGGGTAAAGAACCTTATCGAGATTCGAGAGCGCGAGGGTGCGCCCTTCCACCGCCAGTTCAGCTTTCTTGCTCATGAGAAAAAACGAATCACGAAAAGAGGAAAACAGGAAAAAGAATTGGCCGGCAGCTTCTTTTTTCCTTCCTGGTTTCCCGATTCGTTTGTTTTCCTTAATCAGGAAAAGAATCGCTCGGGCGAAAGCATCGGCTGCGGCTGACAGATGCGGGCCACGCAATGCTCCCAGGTTTCGTGGCCGCTCAGGATCAGGATTTCCACCCGGAGAAAATAAATCGGCACTTCCGGTTTCGTTAGGGCAGGAAAGCGGACGGCGTCTTTTTCCGTCGTGACAATCATGTCGACGTCGCGCCGGATGCAGCGGTTAATGAAGCTCTGGACTTCAGCTTCGCTGTAACGGTGATGGTCGGCGAAACGCTTCGCCAGTTCGATGCGCGCCCCGAGTTTGCGCAGCCCATCTTCGAAACTGTCCGGCGCGGCGATCCCGCAAAACGAGCCAATGTAAGTATTGGTCAGGCGACCGAGCGGGAGCTGTTCGGCGGTGTAAACGTCCTGCAGGTAGAGCGGCTGGTGGGCGCATTCGATGATCTCGGCCGTGCGGTTATAGCGCCGGATGCGCTCGATTAGTGTGTCGTTCGGCTCGCCCGTATTCTTGGTGATAAAGATATAGCTGGCCCGACGTAGGTTCGGCGGCGGCTCGCGCAAGGTGCCCCGCGGCAGCAAGAATTCATTCCCGAAAGGCGCCTGGCGATCGATCAGGACAATGTCGAGGCGATGCTTGAGGTGCAAATATTGCAGCCCGTCGTCGAGCAGGAGGGTATCGGCTTTCATTTCGCGAATGGCGTAGAGCCCGCTCTTCACCCGGTCCTTGTCCACCAGGACGATCACGTCCTTCAAGTTGTTCGCGAGCATGTAGGGTTCGTCGCCGGCCGTGAGCGAATCGAGGAGGAGCGATTGCCCGTCGGAAACGATCCGGGGCGGATCCGGCGCGACACCGCGCAACCGATCGAGCCAGTTCCGTTTGGAAGGTTTGGCCACGCTCTTGTAACCGCGGCTGAGAATCGCGACGCGCCGCCCGCCCGCTTGGAGGGCGCGCGCGAATTTTTCCACGATCGGCGTCTTGCCCGTGCCGCCGACGGTCAGGTTGCCGATGCTGATGACAAGGCAGCCGAGGGCACGTTCCCGCCAGAGGCGTTTGCGATAAAGAAAGAGGCGCAGCTGGACAAGGCGGGCATAGACTAACGAGAGTAGAAAAAGCAGACTGCGCAGGAGCGCGGCGCGCAGGCCGTGCCGCCGCCCGAGAATGACGTCGATCGCGAACTGTTCGAGATTTTCAAGCCAGCGATGCATCAGGATGCAGGGGTGAGGTGGAGGAGGCGCGCGCCATGGTTGTCCGCGGAAATGACGCGCGTTTCGGCCGCGCGCAAGCCGGAAGCCTCTCGCATCGCCGCGGCCACTTTCTCGGGCGCACGCAGGGTCAGACAGGTAATCGCCGAGCCGGAACCGCTCAGGAAGCCGCCGAGTGCGCCGGCCTTTTCTCCGGCCGCAATCACTCGATCGAGGAACGGAACGAATCTGGCCCGAAAAGCCTGGTGGAAATGATCGTTGAACAGGCCGCGGAGATTTTCGTAGCGACCGCTGGCGAACGCGGCGGTGATGGCGCATGCGTTGCCACAGGATTCGACCGCGCGCCGGCGATCGATCTTGTCAGGCAAAACGCTCCGAGCGTCCGCTGTTTTCACCTCGAAGCCGGGAATGAGAAGAACGAATCGAAGACGCGGATCGATTTCGAATTTCTGATGCCGGTTATTGCGCGCGACGACGAAGCCGCCGACCTCAGCCGGGGCGGCGTTGTCGGGATGACCCTCCAGCCCGGCGCAGAGCGCGAGGATTTGCGCGCGTTTCAGGGGACGCGCGAGAAGCGCATTCAAAGCGTGGAGGACGCCGAGCCGAATCGTTACGCTGCTCCCGAGGCCGCGGGAGCGCGGAACCTCGCCACCGATCTTGCAGGAAAACGCAAATGGTTCACACTCGGCCGCGTGAAAGAATCCTCGCGCCGCCTCTCGCGCCATTCGACCGGCGACGAACGTCTCCGCTCGCGCGACGGTGATGAAGTTATACATTTGCAAAGCCACTCCGAGACAATCAAAACCCGGGCCGAGATTCGAAGTGGTGGCAGGAACGCGCACCGTGACCGGTTGCTTTTTCAAAGGAAATCGCCCGAAAATGCCAACTGGCGAGCCATGGCGGTGTTGATTCTAACGCGGCTCGTTCCGGCAGCAAGACAATGGCAGGGAAGCAAATGAGAGACTGGATCGATTTCGGGCTGGTGCGCGATTTCGCCGCGGAAAAAACCGAGGCCTACCGGCTCTGCAGCAGGAGCTATGGCTGGGTGGAACGCTACGGACCGGATGTGATCGTTTCTTACAAGACCGAAGCCGCCCTCGACGAGATCCTGCACGAGCTCGATGAATGGGCCTTGCTCGGGAACGAAAAATTCGCGCGCATCTTTGGCCGTTATCTTCCAAAACAAAATTCGGAGCGCCATCCGCCGCGGCTCATCTCCGGCGACGCCAGTGCGCCGCTCCACCGCACGGTGTTGGAACGCGAACTTTGTTACTCGATCGATCTTGGCGCGGGCTATTCCGCCGGACTCTTCATTGATCAGCGCGAAAACCGGCGGTTCGTCAGGCGCGCCGCCCCGCGCCGGATGCTCAACTGCTTCGCCTATACCTGCTCGTTTTCGGTCGTCGCAGGTATGGCCGGGGCCGAAACCCTGAGCGTGGATCTCTCTAAGAAATCGCTTAATCGCGGCCGGGACAATTTCATGCTTAACCGCCTCGCGACCGACCGGCATCGCTTCCTCGCCGGCGACGTCCTGCTCGTCCTGCCGCGACTGGCACGCCAGGGCGAACGTTTCGACATGATCATTCTCGATCCACCGACCTTTTCACGCTCGCGCACCGGCAAAGCGTGGCAAGTGGAGCACGACTTCGAGAACCTCCTCCTGACCGCGCTCGAAGTGGCCGAGCGGGATGCCAGGATTCTGCTCTCGACCAACTGCACGCGACTGAACGAACGCGCCCTGGAGGTGATGGGCCGTTTCTGTCTCAAGGCGACGCGGCGCGCCGGAAGTTTCCAGCCTTCGCCGCCAATGCCGGACTTTCCTCCGGGAGTGGCGGCGAGTTCAGTTTGGATGATATTGCGCTAAGGCTTTCCTGACGCGCAAAGATGCGTCATGATCCGAAGATCACTTATATGGACAGGGAACAAATGAGCGGCGCAACCGGCGACATCGCCGAACGAGGCATCCAATACACCAGGGAGCAGTGGGAAGAGATCATCGCCCAAACGGAAGACTACGTGCGGGCTAACCCGACCCGTTCACTCCTTTACGGCGTGGCCGCGGGTTTCATCCTCGATCGCCTGCCGATTTTCCGCATCCTGGGCGCCTTCGTCCGGCTTTTGCTGATGGCTGTGAAGCCGGCCATCCTGATCTACGGCGCGACTAAACTCTACCAATTGCTCAAGACCGAGGAATAGCCGTGTCAAGACGGGCGTGTCGCCCGCAAAATCCGCGCACTCGCGACCGCGGGACAACCCCTGGGTACGACCGACACGGCCGCTAGGACAACCTTGCTACTCGAGGGTGAAGCCGATCTTCACCTTGACCTGCCAGTGATGGATCTTGTTCTCCTCCAAGTGGCCGCGCATTTCAGTCACTTCGAACCAGCGCATGTTGCGGACGGTCTGGCCAGCCTTGGCGACAGCATTCAAGACCGCATCCTCGATGCCCGTCTGCGACGAACCCACCAGCTCCAGCATTTTGTAAACGTGATCGCTCATGCCGCAGGATGGTCGAGCGAAATCGCAAACTCAACCGCAAACGTTATTTCGTTGCGTAACCCCGCGGCACCTCACTTATTATCCAGCCAGCGCCGCGCGGCGAAGGCTGGTGCCGGAACTTTGCGTTGAGCGCGCCGAAACCGCTTGTTAGCGTGCCGGTGCGCTCATGGAAAAAAATATCGAGTCCCACCTGAAGGAGAACCGCGTCTTCAAACCCTCACGCGCCTTTGCCAGAAACGCCCGCATCCGCAGCCTCGAGCAGTATCGAAGGATGTATCGCGAATCGATCCGTCATCCGGAAAAATTCTGGGCGCGCGAAGCGCGCGAGCTGCATTGGCAGCAGCCGTGGAAAAAGGTGCTGGAATGGAAAGCACCCTTCGCGAAATGGTTCGTTGGCGGCAAGCTCAACATCGCAGAAAACTGCCTCGATCGACACCTGAAGGGCCCGCGCCGGAACAAGGCCGCGATCATCTGGGAAGGCGAACCGGGCGACAAACGCATCCTCACTTACCAGCAACTGCATCGCGAGGTCTGCCGTTTCGCCAACGTTTTGAAGCGAAACAAAATTCGCAAAGGCGATCGCGTCATTATCTATCTCCCCGCGATTCCTGAAGCCGCGATCGCGATGCTGGCCTGCGCCCGGATCGGCGCCATTCATTCCGTGGTCTTCGGCGGCTTTAGCGCTGACAGCATTCGCGACCGGATCGCCGATTGCGGCGCGACCGCAGTCATTACTGCGGATGGCGGTTACCGCCGCGGCGCCGTCGTTCCCCTCAAGCACAACGTCGATGAGGCGCTCCGAGGCAAGACAACCATTCGGCGAGTCATCGTTTTCCGACGGGCCGGCAACGAGGTCCACATCGAGGAAGGCCGGGACGTCTGGTGGCATCGCGAACTCGAGTATGTCGATGCCCATTGCCCGCCGCCCGCACACGACAGCGAACATCCGCTTTACATCCTTTACACGAGCGGCTCGACCGGGAAACCGAAAGGCGTTCTGCACACCACCGGCGGCTATCTCGTCGGCATTCACAGTAGTGCGAAGTACGTCTTCGACCTGCGCGAGGACGACATCTATTGGTGCACGGCCGACGTCGGCTGGGTCACCGGGCATAGTTATGTCGTCTATGGTCCGCTCGCCGCCGGCGCCACGACCTTGATCTACGAAGGCGCTCCCAACTGGCCGGAGCCGGATCGTTTCTGGCGCCTGATCGAGGAATACGCGGTCAGCATTCTCTACACTGCGCCGACCGCGATCCGCGCCTTTATTCGTTGGGGCGACCAATGGGTGAAGAAACACGATCTCTCATCCCTGCGATTGTTAGGCACGGTCGGTGAACCGATAAATCCCGAGGCCTGGATCTGGTATCACGAAACGATCGGCGGCGGGCGCTGCCCAATCGTCGATACCTGGTGGCAAACCGAGACCGGCGCGATCATGATCACGCCGTTGCCCGGAGCCATTCCGGCCAAACCGGGAAGCGCGACCCTGCCTTTCTTCGGGGTCGATCCGGCCGTGGTCGATGCTGCGGGGAAGGAAGTGCCGCCCAATGTGGGCGGGAAATTGATCGTGAAGGGACCATGGCCCTCGATGTTGCGCACGATCTATCGCGACAAGTCGCGCTACAAAAAGCAGTACTGGAGCGAATACAAAGGCAACTATTTCACCGGCGACGGCGCGCGCCGCGACCGTGATGGATATTTCTGGATCGTCGGGCGGATCGACGATGTGCTCAACGTCGCGGGCCATCGTCTCGGGACCTCGGAGATTGAGAGCGCCCTCGTTAGTCACGTCGGGGTCGCGGAAGCCGCCGCGGTCGGCCGGCCGGATGAAATCAAAGGCCAGGGCGTGGTGGTTTTCGTCACCCTCAAGAGCGGCGTCGCGCCGACGCCCAGCCTGAAGGAAGAGTTGCGCGCCCACGTCGGGCAACACATCGGCGCGATCGCCAAGCCTGATGAAGTGCGCTTCGCCGAGGCCTTGCCGAAAACCCGCAGCGGAAAAATCATGCGCCGTTTATTGAAGGAAATCGCAAGCGGCAACGCGGTCACCGGCGATACGACGACGCTCGAGGATTTCAGCGTTTTGGCAAAGTTAGGCAGCGCTGAAGATTGATCCGCCCTAAGTTACCCTTGTGAGTTTCATCTCGACCGGATTTCGTGAACTGGCGTTGAAAGTGCGGCGCCAGCGTACCCGCATCGCGCTCCGGCGCCAGAAGCGCCTCCTGCAAAAATCCGAAATCGCATTGGGGCGGGAAGGCACGGCCGAAGCCGCGAATTTTCCTGAGGTGCGAAATGAAATTGTCGCGCTGAAGAAACTCGAACAGGAGCAAAAAGAGGTCGCAGTGCGGATTGCAAAGATCGAGGAAGCGATCAAGCGGATCGAGGCGCAGCGGCAGGAAAACGCGCGTGAGCAGGCGGCGGCCCTGAGCAAGTTGGAGGAAGAGAAGCGTCCGACGGTCGAGCGCCGCAACCAGGCAAAGTCCATCGCGGAAGGCTGCGAAAGCGAGCTCGCGACCGTCGACCGTCGCCTCAAGGAAAACGAGGCCGCCGATCGTGATCTCCTGAAAAAAGTTTCGGCTCTCCAGGCGACTGAGCCGCCGCCGGCGGATCTGCAAGCCCAGATGGATCGGCTTAGCGCGGAACGAGCGCGGCTCCCGCAAGAGAAAGCTGAGATGGAGCGGGCGCGTCTCGGGAGTGCGGAGGCCAGTCGATCGGCACGCGAAAAACTGACTGCCGAAGAAGCGCTCGTGGCGCAGGCCGACAAGAAGATCGCGAAGGCCCGGGCGGAATTCGAGGCGCGCGATCAGGCGCTGCAGGAAAGTACTCGGGCGCAGGAGGAAGAAGTTCGTCAGGCACGACAGCAACATCAGACGGTCGAAGAAAAAAAGAACCCGGCCTATCTCAACATTGGGCGCCATCTGGCTTCGCAGGGCATCGCGCCACCGAACGCGCCGCATCTTCTCACCGAAGTGCAACGTCATCGCGCCGCGGTCGATCATCACGCCGGGCTCAGGGAAGAGCTGGCCCGCCTCTCCGCCCAGATCGACAAGCAGGAGCTGCGAAAATTTTATTTCGTGATCTTCTCTCTCCTCGCCCTGCTCGCGATCATTCTGCCGCTCGTCTCGCAGTCGCCGACGAAACGTGAATGGCTGCCGGCTGAAACGTCCGCCATTCTTTCGCTTGATCTGGAACAGCTCAACCAAGGAGTGCTGCCCACTCGCTGGCGCAAAGAGCAACCGCAGGCCTGGCAGAAAATCGCGACCGGTCTCCTCGGCCCGGCCGCGCGCACGCCCGTCCTCGATCTCGCCCGCGACGCGCGTCGCGTCACGCGCGCCCTGACGCTCGATGAGAAAGATCGCGAAGAGGAATACGTCCTGGTCGAAACTCGGGGCGATCTTGCGCCGGTGGTGCGCAGCATGACGCGGGACCAGAGCTTCATGAAAAGCACCATCACCGGCCTGGTCGTCTGGCAGCGGCCCGATGTGACCGTGGCGCGAGTCGGCCCGCGCACCCTGGCCGTCGGTTCGTTAGGCGAAGTTGACAAATTGGTGCGGGTGCGTCTCGGCGTTCAGGCCGATTTGAAAATCAACGACCCGCTCCTCGAGATCTTCCAGGGGCTTAACGACGAGAGCGCGCTGCGCCTCGTCTCACGCAATCCGGAGGATCTGGCGATCCTTTTCGGGCCGATTCTCCCGCCCGAATTCGTCGAAAAATGCGATTTGCTCGGGTTGGAAATGACGTTCGCGAGCCCGGCCGGGGCGCATCTGGTCGTTAGGGCAACGGATGAAGCGAAAGCGAAAGAGTTGGCCGCCGGTTTGCAAAACCAGCCGGGGCATTGGCTGACCATCCCCGGCTCGGATTTTGTGCTTTCGAACAACCCGCCGAAGATCGGGCAGAAAAATGAGAGGCTCGATCTCCATTTCGACATTCCGGAAGGCGCGGCGCGTTTGCTCCTGCAGCGTCTTGCCAAAGTCCAGCCGGGGCCCGCTCCTTGAAACGCTCGCCATCCTCAACCAAATACCACGCACGTGAATGAATAGAACCTCCCTCCGGTGCGTCGCGCTCCTTGCGTTTGCCGCTGCCGGCGCGAACGCGAAACCGCGCTATGACAACCTGGTCGACATCCATTCCGTCGACCCGACGATTATCGTCGAGCTGCGTTACGCGTCGCCGAACAACATCACTGGCCACGCCCTTTATCCGCCTGGCATGCCGGCGCTCGTCCGGCCGGGCACCGCGGCGCGTCTGGTCAGGGCTCAGGCCTATTTACGCGCGCGCCATTACGGACTCAAAATCTGGGACGCCTACCGACCACTGGTCGCGCAAATGGAGCTCTGGCAAAGTACGCACAACCGGAGCTTTGTGGCTGATCCCGAATCGGGTGACGGCTCCCTCCACACCTGGGGCGTCGCGGTCGATGCCACACTCGTCGATGAGAAGGGCCGGGAAGTGCCCATGCCGACGAAGTTTGATGAATTCATTCCCGCCGCCAGCCTGCACTATCTGGGCAACAACGATGCCGTGCAGCAAAACCTCAGGATGCTGCAGGCGGCCATGCTCAGTGGAGGTTTTTTCGGGCTGCGCACCGAGTGGTGGCATTTCACGGACTACGACTGGAAGAAATACGCGCCGATGCGCGAAGCGAAGCAAATCAGCGACTAGAACCAGTTTCAAAAAAACCACCCGGTCTTCGAATCCATGCTCGCCTCACTTAGCCAGGATCTCAGCCAGCCCGAATACATCCACGTCCTGATCAATCCGCTCCCGATCTATGGACTGTTGATGGGAATCGTTGGCCTGGTCATTGCGTTGTTCCTTCGCAGCCGGCAGGCGCAAATCGCGACCCTTGCGCTAATCCTGCTGAGCAGCGCGATCGCCTGGCCGGCGGTCCATTACGGGGAGGCAGGATACGATCGCGTCCTTTCCATGTCCGACGATCAGGGACAGGCCTGGTTGAAGGTGCATGCCCATCGGGCGGATAAGCTGGTGTGGTCGTTCTACGTCCTCGTCGGGCTGGCGGCGATCGCCATTCTCGCGCCGCTGAAATGGCCCGAGGCCGCGACCGGATTGAGCGTCGTAATTCTGGTGGTCTCCTTCGCGGTCCTGGCCGCGGGCGGCTACATCGCTTATGCGGGCGGCAGGATTCGGCACCGCGAATTTCGCAACGAGCTGGCCCCGCCCGTGCCGGCCGGGGAAGATGAACGCTAGGACGTGCGCGTCGACATCATCACCCTTTTCCCCGAGCTGTGCCGGGTCCCGTTAGGCGAAAGCATGATGGGCCGCGCGCAGGAGAACGGCGCGCTCGAGTTGCACATTCATAACCTGCGCGACTGGACAACCGACCGGCATCACGTCGTGGATGATGCCCCCTTCGGCGGCGGCCAAGGCATGGTGATGAAACCGGAGCCGATTTTCGCCGCGGTCGAATCGCTCCGCATTAACGCGAGCATCGTCGTGCTCATGACCCCGCAAGGCCGACGCTTCGACCAAAATCTGGCGCAGGAATTTTCGACCAAAGAGCATCTCATCATCATCTGCGGGCATTACGAAGGAATCGATCACCGCGTCATCGAGCATCTTGTCGATGCCGAGATTTCGATCGGCGACTACGTTCTGACCAACGGCGCGATCGCCGCGGTCGTCTTCGTCGATGGCATCGTCAGGCTGTTACCCGGCGTCCTCGGGGACGAGCAATCAGCCGCGGACGACAGCTTCAGCGGCGGCCTGCTCGAAGCGCCGCAATACACCCGTCCGGCGGAATTTCGGGGTTGGAAGGTTCCTGACGTCCTGCTGTCCGGACATCACGCCGAGATCGCGGCCTGGCGCCGACGCGAAGCGGAACGTCGCACCCGCGAAAATCGACCCGATCTTTTACCTTAACGCGGGCAGCACGTATCTGATTGGCGCTTTCCGCCGCGCCTGGCTTGGAGGGGCGACCCGCGGTTGTCCCTCCAGTGCGAAATAACGGCGGCGCGACCAGGCGATCGTGCTCGGTATGCGCCCCGTTGCCTATTCCGGCGTCTGACGGCCAAGCAGGATCTCGGCGATGTCGAGCACCTTGACGTTTTCGCCGCCTTTCGTGCCGGCCACGCCGTCGCTCATCATATTCAAACAAAATGGGCAGGCGGTGGCGAGGGTCCTGGCTCCCGTGGCGATGGCTTCCTCTGCGCGCAGGCTGGAGACGCGTTGTTCAGGCGGTTCGTCGAACCACATCCGGCCGCCACCCGCGCCGCAGCAGAAGGTTTTCTTCCCGCAGCGCGGCATTTCGCGATACTGCTCGTCTTTGGCCGCGCCGAGCACGGTGCGGGTCGCGTCGACTTCGCGGTTGACTCGCGCCAGGTAACATGGGTCGTGCAGGGTGATCGGCTCGTCACTTTTGGAAGGCGCTTTACTTGTTAGGCGACCTGACTTGATCAATTCCGCAAGCAGCATGGAGTGATGCTGTACCTCATACTGTCCGCCAAACTGCGGGTATTCGTTCTTGAGCGTGTTGTGACAATGCGGACACGGAGTCACGATCTTGCGGACATTGCGACGGCCCAGAGTTTCGACATTGGTTTGCGCGCGCTCCTGGAAAAGAAACTCGTCGCCGATCCGTCGCGCGGGATCGCCCGTGCAGGTCTCCTCTTTCCCAAGAACGGCAAAATTCACTTTCGCCTCCTTTAATAGCTGCGCCGTGGCCCGTGCCACCTTCTGGGCGCGAGGATCGAAGGAGGCGGCGCAACCGACCCAGAAGAGATATTCAAAGTTCGGATTCGATTCGACCGTCGGAACATCGAGGCCTTCCGCCCAGGCGAGACGATCTGAGCTTGGCCGGCCATAGGGGTTGGTTTGGTTCCCGATCAGTTGCAGCGCTTTGGCCGGCGGGCCGGAGAGTCGCCCTTCGCCGATCAAATCCCGGCGCATGTCGCTGATCAGGTCGACATGCCCGATCAAGACCGGGCATTCCTCCACACAAGCCTGACACATCGTGCAGGACCAGAGGGTTTCGTCGCGAATCATCCCGTGAACGCCGCCCCCACCTAACGACATCAGGCGTCGCAGGTCGACCACGACGGACTTTGGTGAAAGCGGTTTCCCGCTGGCGGTGGCAGGACACGCCTCCTCGCAGCGGCCGCATTCCATGCAGGCATCGAGACTTAGCAACTGTGATTGTGTAAAGTCGCGGAGCTCGCCGATACCCGTCCGCCCTGTCTGTTCCACTTCTTCCATCGTGAGGGGAACGAGCGCGCCCATCGGCCGGTTGGGTCGGGTCGCAATGTTGAGCGGACCAGTTATGATGTGAAGAAAGCGGTTCACCGGCAGCGTTGCGAAAAGCAGTCCCACCAAAACGGCGTGGACCCACCAGGTGGCGAGATGCATGGACTGGGCCGTCCCGAGGTCGACCCCGCGAAGCAACGTGTGATCGATCAACCAGCCAACCGTCGACCAATATTCGATCGGTGCCTGCACCTGAGTGTAATGCAGGCGGAGCGCCTCGACCGCGAAGCCGGTAATGCCTAACGAAAGAAGCAGACTTAGCAGCCACCAGTCACTCCGGTTATGACCAAGAGTGGGCGGCCTTCGGAAAGCACGGCGATACATCGCGAGGAGACAGCCGAGAATGAAGACCACTCCAAAAACATCCATCGTCAGCTCGTAGATCAGGTAATACCAGCCGTGGTGAAAGTCGTAAGGCCCATCGTGCGCGATCGCGAGCAGCGTCGTGCCGATCGTCAGAATGAGAAAGCCGCTGAAGAGGAGAAGATGGAGAAGCGCGCCGAGCTTCTTTCGGTGGACCCGTTTCTGCGCCAGGGCGTAAACCGTAAGGCGTTCGACCCAGACCCGCCAGTTGCGCTCGAAACCCGGCCGCTGCCCTTTACGCCAGCGCCGGCGGCGATCCTCCAGTTGCCAGGCCAGCCAGGCGAAGCTGGCGAACATCATGGCGAAAAACAGTGCCTGCATCCAGGGCGCGATGTTCCCGAACACTTCGCGCGTGGCTTTATCCAGAGCGACCGCGATCATCGTGAGCGTGCCTTACTCCCGTCGCAGGGCTTCGATCAGTTGCGGGACGATCTGGTGCAGGTCGCCGACCAGGCCATAAGTCGCCATCTGAAAAATTGGTGCGTCCGGATCCTTGTTAATCGCAACGATGACGCGGGAGTCCTTGATTCCGGCAAGATGCTGGATCGCGCCGGAAATGCCGAGCGCAATATAGAGATCGGGCGCGATGACCTTGCCGGTTTGTCCGATCTGATAATCGTTAGGCGCGAGTCCCGTGTCGACCGCGGCGCGGGTCGCGCCGATCGTGCCGCCGAGGACATCGGCGAGGCCGCCAACCAGGCGATCGAAAGTTTCCTTATCTTTTAAGGGACGACCCCCGCCGATAACGACTCGCGCCTCGGTCAGGTCGGGGCGGTCGGAAACGCGCTCCTCGCGCGAGACAAATTGCATTCCATCAGGCAACAATCCTGCGTCACATTCAAGTCGCTCGATCGGACAGAAC
>JBOHXL010000177.1:0-12750 GCA_050736975.1 Chthoniobacterales bacterium
GCATCATAAGGGAAACGCCGATCGGCCGGACGAACGGGGCGAGACGGTTGACTGGATCTCGATCTACAAGCACGGCGAGGGCGGCGAAGCCGAGCATCCCTTCAAATACGCCTTCTTCAGCTTTTTCCGTGAGGATCCCAGGACTGTTTACCGGGAATTGAAACGCAAGAACCCTCGCGAAGCGTTTTGGGGCGTGGCGGAGCTCAGTCTCTTCGTCACCACCTTCGCGATTCTGGGGATTTTGAATTGGCGCTACCTCTGTTTTCTCATTCCGTTTTATTACCTCGGTCATAGCCTTTCCTACTTGAATGGCTATTACCGGCACTACGGCGGGAACCCCGACGAGCCGATCGCCTGGGGAGTCAGCAGCTACGAGAAGATCTACAACTGGACGTGGTTCTATAACGGTTATCACGCGGAGCACCATTACCGGCCGAAAGTGCATTGGACGCGCATGCAGGCTTTCCACGACCAAATTGCAGAGCAGCAACGCGCCGCGGGCGTGCGCGTGATCAAGCCTCCGCATGCGCTTGGGTTTCTCGACGCTGATTTGCCGCCTTGCCCCAAGCCGCAGGCTCAACTGGGATCGCAATCCGCCGGCTAGCGACTTGCGGCTATCGCTCCCGGGGCGGGACTTCTCTCGCTGGCACCACTCCTGCTTTTCTTGGAGGGTCGATGCATGCGACCTTTCTGCAGAAAGTTCTGATTTGCATGGTCGCCGGCTTTTTCGCTGCCTGCCTCATCCAATGGGCCAAGGTCTTCGTCGAAGGCGCCGACGACGCGCTCAACTCCGGCTACCGGAGGGAAGAGCCCGCCATCTTCCCGCATTGAGCCGATCCTGAAAGCCGTTGCCCGCGCCTGACCCGCAGCTAATCTGCCGGTAGCCATGAGGATCGGCATTGCGCAGATCAATCCCATCGTCGGCGATCTCTGGGGCAATTTTGACAAGATCCTCAGTGCCTACGAACGACTGGCCACGACCGGCGCGGAGCTGGTCCTTACTCCCGAACTCGCCACGACCGGTTACCCGCCGCAGGACCTCGTTTTTAAATCGCGTTTCGTGCCCCAAAACCTGGAGGTCATCGAGCGTTTGCACGGATGCATCGGCGCAGTCCCGCTTTTGGTCGGGTACATCGATCGAAACGAACGCCGCGGAAAACCTTTTTTCAACGCCGCCGCCCTGCTCGAGCGTGGCCAGCCGATTCGCAAGAGTTTCAAGACCCTGCTCCCGACTTATGATGTGTTTGATGAGGAGCGGTATTTTGAGCCCGGCCGGGGCGGAGAAATTTTCGCCATCGCGGGCCAGCAGATCGGGGTAACGATTTGCGAAGACATCTGGACCCAGGATTACCTGCCGCGTCCGCTCTACGATTCGGATCTCGTCGGCGGCCTCGTCGGGAAAGGGGCGGAAATTATCGTCAACCTCAGCGCCTCTCCCTTTGGCCTGGGCAAATTGGGAATGCGTTGCGAGATGGTCGGAGCGATCGCGCGCGCGTATGAACGGCCAATCATTTATTGCAACGTCGTCGGTGGCAATGACGAGCTGGTTTTCGATGGCAGCTCGATCGCCTTCAACCGCCGGGGAGACCTGATCGCACGACTGCCTTCCTTCCAAGCCGCGGAAGCGCTCATCGAGACCGAATCGAGCGCCGGGCTCACGCTCCCGCCGCCCGACGCGATGAGCGAGCTTTTCGGGGCTCTCTCGTTAGGCGTGCGCGATTATCTCGCAAAATGCCACTTCAAATCCGCCGTCCTCGGGCTGAGCGGCGGGATTGATTCCGCGGTCGTCGCCGCCCTTGCGGTGGAGTCGCTAGGCAAAGACAGCGTCGTCGGCGTCTCCATGCCGGGTCCATATTCTTCCCGCGGGAGCATCGATGACGCGCTCGCCCTCGCCCGTAACCTCGGGATTCGCTGCCTTCAAATCCCGATCAATGACGCTTTTGCCGCCTTCAAGGCGCAATTCAAGAAAACCTTCGCCGGTCTCCCCGAGGATGCTACGGAGGAGAACATGCAATCGCGTCTGCGCGGCATGATCCTGATGGCGCTCTCAAACAAGTTTGGTCATCTCCTTCTTACGACCGGGAACAAGAGCGAACTCGCCGTCGGCTACTGCACGATTTATGGCGACATGGCAGGCGGGCTCGCCGTCATCAGCGACGTGCCGAAGACGCTCGTTTACCAACTCGCGCATTGGATCAACTCCAATAAATTGGGAGCAGGTCTCGAACGCGAAATCATTCCCGCCGCCACGATCGAAAAGCCGCCCAGCGCCGAGCTCAAGCTGGGCCAGGTCGATCAGGATTCTCTCCCGCCCTACGCGGTGCTCGACCAAATTCTCCAGCTCTACATCGAGGAAAATCTCAGCGGAAGCGACATCATTAGCCGTGGCTTCGACGAAACCACCGTCCGCTGGGTCCTGCGCCGGGTCGACCTGAACGAATACAAACGGGCCCAGGCTGCGCCCGGGATCAAAGTCACGAGCCGCGCCTTCGGCGTCGGCCGCCGGATGCCCATCGCGCAGCAATACCGCGATCTCGGCCCATTCGCCTGACGAGTCGAGGAACAAATGCACCGCTCAGGAATCGAACCTGAAACCCAGTGATTAAGAGTCACTTGCTCTGCCAATTGAGCTAGCGGTGCGTCTTCACTTTCCGCCGGACTCGCCGGCAGGGGATCGAAAACTACTCATCCCGTTTGGTTGCACAACGTGGAAATCTTCGCAGCACCACGTTGTAAGGAATTTTTGTTGCCTCCGACACATCATAAACCCAAATACCATGTTGAAGCTGGAGTTGCCTTTTCACCTCGTCGCGCGTGGAGCCTTCCTCCGAAACAACTTCGAGGAGGTTCATCGGCCAAGAGCGAACGAGGTCATCCTGGAAGGGTTGTCGATCTCGATCGCGGCCGGAACGAAGACCTATGAAGTCTCGTCCGAGCGCCCCCCAGGGCACGACGGCCCGGGTAGTTTGCCCAGCGGAATGCTTTGGTCGCGGTGCCTTTGGCCATTAATCGGTGGAATTTCGATCGAGCAACAAATGATGATTCCGGCAGACGGCAACGCGCCGGCCGTCTCCTGGAACCCGCCCCACCTCTCCGCCGAACGCGCCGCGACTCCCGAGCGAAATCATTTCCGTTACCTCCTTACAGCCTAACTATCAAACGCCTATGTCCTCTATCGCCTGTCGATCACTGGGTCGTCTGCCTCTTCGTAAACTTCGGCGGGAGAATCTTGCGGATATCGACGCGGCTCTTTGGGCGGCGTATCGCCGCTCCGACCGCTCCGCCGTGATGCAAACACTTATACAACGCTATCTCCGAGTCGGCCTTCGTCGGGGCAGGTTACACCGGAAAGTCTGAGCCAAGGTCAGGAACTCCGGCGGACTGGGAAGCTACCTTCCGAAACTGTGGGTAGCTCTCGCATTTCCTAGCAGGGCTCGACCTCGAAGCAGGCCGCGGCGAGGGTCGACGTTCTGTTGGATTGAATTGCAGCCAGTGGTGATAAGCCGGACGCGATGTGTACGGCAATATTCCTGGCTAGTCGGAATCGGCGTTCCCGCCTACAGCGTTTATTAGGCGGCGGGGATGTTCTCGCGCGCGAAACGCAACGCCCGCGCCATCCAGACCAGTTCGTCGACGAACTTCTTGAGCCGTCCGGTGTAGGCTGGGTCAGTGATCCTGCCCGTAGCCGGATCAAACAACCTGCCGGCCGATCCAAAATAGACATCCCAGAAAATCGTGACCAAGCCCAGTTCGCGGAGCACTGGCAGCAGATTTTCAATCATGCGCGCGCCACCAAACGGCCCGGCTGAGACGCCGCAGACGCCGACCGCCTTATGAATGTACTCCTTAAGGTTGGAATCGAGCACGTGCTTGAGCAACCCGGGGAAGCTGTGGTTGTATTCGGGAACGACCAGGATCAATCCATCGGCCCGGCTGACGGTCGAGGAAAATTGCGGATCCTTCAGGGCCTCGCCGGCGTCGTCGATCGAGACCCGGATCTCCCGGACATCGATCCATTCAGTTCCCATGTCCTCGCGTTTCGAAACTTCCTCGAAAACGAAACGCGCGGCGTGTTCGCTTATGCGCCCCTGGCGCGAGGTTCCGAGAATGACGGGAACGAAGACGGGTCGAGTAATCGATTCCATAAGCGGTTAGACGGCGGATTAAGGTAGAAGCTTACACTTCGCGACGCCATGAGCCATTTCACCGGATGACGGCGGCTTTGGCAGGTCCTCACACGCAACTCCGCGCCCCGGGTTACATTGGATCAAAGTGTGCTTGAGCTAGTAGCTTTGGGTTTCCCCGGGCGAGTATCCAGGCAGTTGGACCGAACCGGAATCGGAGACGTCGGGAACAGGAACAGTATGGCAATAGGTAGGCACAGGTTGTGAGACGTGCTTGAGTTCCATCGGCGCGTTCCGTTCGAAGAGGGTGCGGGTTTCCAAGGCGAGCATTTCGTAGAACGGTTCGCTAACCAGGATCTGCCATTTCCCCGCTCGATCACAGAGACGCGAGGCGAGATTCACGGTGTGACCAATGGCGGTAAAGTCGCGCCGGGTGTCGGACCCAATCGAGCCGACCACCGCGCGCCCGCGATGAATGCCGACCCCGAGAGCGAGCGGCCAGCCTTCCGCCTCAATTTCCTGTTGGATAGCGCAGACCAGTTCCCGGGCACAGGCGAAGACCTTGTCCGCGGAACCATCGCTGCCAAGGAAAACCGCCATGACCGAGTCGCCGATAAATTTATCGACGTCACCACCTGCCGAGACGACCGCGTCGGCCTGGAGCGCGAGGAGGCGGTTCAGTTCGCGGACGAGAAAGGAAGCTTCGCGCGTTTCGCACCAACTGGTAAATCCGCGCAGGTCGGCAAAGAGCACGATCACTTCCTGTTCCATCCCGGCCAGCCACTGCGGATCTTCGCGACTGCGGCGCACGGCCTCGGCCGTGAAGCGTGAGACGTAGGGGAGGAGGGCGAGCTTTTCGCCTAACGAGATGATCATCTCGTTAAACACTTTGCCGAGATGTTGCAGCTCGTCGCCGCTGCTCACCTCTACCTGGACATTGTGTTCGCCGGATTGGAAGCGGCGGATGCCGGCGGAGAGTCTGTTCAGGCCGCGGGTGATGTTGCGCGCGAGGAGCAGGCCGGGAATCATCGCAACGAGAAACGCGCCGCAACCGATCGCGAGGGCGAGGAGCAGCTCCTGGTGCTGGCGGTCGATGAAACGGCTGATCCGGGCGTCGGCTTCGAGCATAGCCACCGGTTCGCCGGCACGATTGAGGATCGGGGCGTAACCGCTAATCCAGCGTCCGTTTTCGTCCTCGTAAGCATCGCTGCTCGTCGGCATTTTAGTTTTCCACGCCTCGAGGAAGCGAGAGCGATTCCCGGCGGGAATCGTGTAGCGACTGCCAATAAAGGTCTTCCTCTGCAACATGACGACGAACTCGGTCTCGAACGGCGCCGTGGTCCTGAGCGGGCGCAGGATATACATTTCGTTTTCGGCCAGCCGGTTCACCTGCCGGGATTGATCGAGAATAGCCCGGGCGTTTCGGAAGGCGGACGAGGTCGCGTCGTTAGGCGAATGGATCGTGCTGATCTCGTCGCCCTTGAGTGCGAGAGCGGTCGTTCCCGCGGCGCCGCGGACGAAGGACTGAAATTCCTGAAGCAGTTGCTCGCGCCGGAAATGAAAGTTCGTTCCGAGGATGGCCGCTACGACGAGCGCGGCCACCGTTGCCAACGCGAAAACAATCTTGCTGCGTAGCGAGATCCGGTAGGAACGAAGTGGAACGGACGACATGTCAGAAGCCTCGAGGTGAATAGCAAGTCTCGCTTGCGCTTCTTAGCATCACGCGCGGCGGTGGATCAATCCTCGTTTCCGACGCTGCTCCAGTCCGGAACTTTTCAAACCTTGTCAGTTTCGGAGATCGTCCTCATCCTTCCGTAACATGCCGAGAATCGAGGACAAGAAGGAGCAGGGGAACGAGCACGAATCGCAGGACAGAGAACTGGCCAACGCGACGCCGCCGCGCCCCGCACCCGCGGCCGAAAGGGTGGCGCCTCGATCACCAGAACCCCCACTGACCTGTTGCCATAATCCAGAGGCCAAGAGACAGATTCGTTAGGCCGTGGGCCAGAACGCAGGAGCTGAGGCTCTTCGTTCGGTAGGCGACGAAATTGTAGAGAGCGCCCGTGATGAGGGCCGCCGGCCAGTCCGCCACAGAGTGCGAAAGAGCAAACGCGAAGGTCACGATGGTGAAAGAAGGCCAGGAAAACGCACCAAATGGAACCGCCTCGAAGTTTTCGGCAACGAAATAGCGCAGGAGAAGTCCGCGCCAGAAAATCTCCTCGACCAACGGGACCACGATGACGAGTCGGAGGAAGCGAAGGACAAGCGTGATCCAGTAAAGCCGTGGCTCAGCTGCCCATCTGTCCGGATTAAACCCAATGCGCCGGGCGGGAAAATGAAGGAACTGTTGCGGTGCAATCCAGAGCAGAAAGACGAAGAGCGCGACCGCGACGACAAAGATCGGACGACGCACGCGATGCAACTCGTACTCGCGCCGAAAAAAGATCAGGAGCGCGCCACAGAGCAACGTTTGCAGCGGATAGATCCAAAACTCCGGCGTGGACAGCCAGGAGGAGGAGGCGCGGGGTTGTTTCAAGCCTTCGCTCACGCCGAGGAGCACGACGAAAACGATCATCGGCGCGGCGTAGGCGAACATTCCCTTTTTCCGTGGCGCGCTTGCACTTCGCTGGTCGCTCATCGCCCGAAGATAGGCAGGCGAGAGGCGATCGGGAAAGCTCCGCCCATCGTCAGCCAGAAAACCGCGGGCGAAGATCAAGGACGCTCTTGCTTGCGAGAGCCCCCGGAAGATAATCTTGGCCCATGCCTGCGCCCGAGGAGCTTCCGCCGGAGCCGACGACCAATCCCGATGCTCTCGCCAAGGCGCTGGAGATGGAGCTGATCGGCAAACGGGCGCTCTGGCAAAGAGCGAAAGGCCGCCGCCGGGCCTGGCTCGGATTGAGCATCGCTTTCCTCCTCCTCGTTCTTCTCGGCGGTCTTCTCGCCTATCTCTATTTTCTGCCCGAGCTGAGCCGTCGCGAGGAGAACCCGCCGGCCGCCAGGGCGACGGAGACGAATCGTTAGGGATAAGATGAGAGCAAAGCGACTGGCAACGTTTTCACTCATGTGCGAGGGGTGGGGCAGCCACGCCCGGCGGCATACTTTTCACGATGGGCTTATTGCAGATCGTTCACTTTGAGACTAACGACGCCGACGCCGCGCTGGTCGCGGCGGAGTTGAAGAATGGCGGGATCGAGAGCGAGCTGATCCGGGTTCGGAGCGAGCTCGAGTTGATGCGGAAAATCGCGCGCCGGCCGGTCGATATCATTATGGCCGATCCCACCTGCTCGCGCGGTGACGGGTTGCGGGCCCTGACGATGGCGCGCGAGACGCGTCCCAGCGTGCCATTCATCTTCCTCTCCGGCCCGGAAGCCCGGGAACAGATCGGGGAGGCGCTGCGCGCGGGCGCGACCGATTTTATTCTGAAGGAGCACCTCCCAAGGCTCGCCCCTTCGATTCGCCGGATCATCCAGGAGTCCCGCACTCAGCGCGTCCTGGAAAAGACGCGCCAGGAACTTTTGCGCCACGCAGAGCTGCTCGACCTGGCGAGCGACGCCATCGTTATTTCCAATGCCGCAGGCAGGATCTCCTATTGGAATCGCGGCGCGGAGCGAATGTATGGTTGGACGCGCGAGGAAGCGACCGGCTGCGATGTCCATGCCTTGTTGCAGACCGGTCCGCCGGAAAAACTGGCGGAGGTGATGCGGGTCTTGCAGGAAAGGCAGCATTGGGATGGCGAGATCGAGCAAACCCGCCGCGATGGCGTGCGCATCGTCGCCTCGACTGGATGGACACTGCGGGGAACGGACGCCGCGGCATGGTTGCTGCAGTTGAGCATCGATGTGACCAATCGGATTCGGGCCGAGGAAGCGTTGCGCCAGAGTGAGGAACGCTACCGGCATTTCGTCGAGGAGGATCTCACCGGCAACCTGATCATGAGGCCGGACGGTTCCATTCTGACCTGCAATCCGGCTTTCGCGAGCATCTTTGGCTTCGATTCGATCGAGGACGCGAAAGCGGCGAATTTTCTGTCGCTCCTGCACACGAAGAAAGAAGGCATCGAGTTGATCACGAGTCTCCGGCCGGAAAAGAGCACTGCGCGCCACGAGCTGGAAATGCGTCAGCGCAATGGCGAAACCGTCTATGTCGTGGCCAAATTTGCCGGCACCTTTGATGCCACGGGGCAACTGATCGAGCTGAAGGGTTACCTTTTTAACGACACCAAACGCAAGCGCCTCGAGCAGCAGCTCATTCAGGCGCAAAAGATGGAAAGCCTCGGCACGCTCGCGGGCGGGATCGCGCATGATTTCAATAACATTCTCGGCATCATTCTCGGCTACACCACCAGGCTTGAGGATTGGAAAAAACATCCCGAGCAAATGCCGGAAGCCATCAAGGTCATTCGCGACGCGGTCGGTCGGGGGGCCTCGCTCGTGCAGCAGTTGCTCACTTCCGCGCGTCAAACCGAGGCGCACTTCGCGCCGCTCGATCTCAATACCCTCACTCATGAGTTGGAAAAAATGCTCGCCGCCACCTTCCCCAAGACGATTAGCTTCGCCCTTCAGTTGCAACCGAATCTCCCGCTTGCAAAGGCGGACCGCAGCCAGATTCACCAGGTCTTGCTCAATCTTTGTGTCAATGCGCGCGATGCGATTCCGCACGACGGGACGATCACCCTCGCCACTGGCGTGAGCGGGGCCGACGAGTTACGGAAGCAATTCAGCGGCGTGAATGCGGAGCGTTACGTTTTCATCCGCGTGATCGACACCGGCACCGGCATCAGCCAGCGGGTCAAGCCACACATTTTTGAGCCTTTCTACACCACCAAGGAACGCGGGAAGGGAACGGGACTTGGCCTTTCCGTGGTTTACGGCGTGGTCAATAATCATCGCGGCTTCGTTCAGGTCGAGAGCGAGCCTGGTCACGGCACGGCCTTTACGATTTACCTTCCAGTGGGGAGCGCGACCGAGGCGGAGACAGAGGGCGACGGAGGAGTGGACCGGCCTAACGATCCCTCGCGGACCATCATGCTGGTGGAGGACGAAGAACTGTTGCGCGAGCTCGGGGTCATGATGATGGAAGCCGATGGCTATCGCGTGCTGGCGGCAAAGGATGGCGTCGAAGCTATCGAGATGTTTGAATCGCACGCCGATGAGATCGGCTTGGTCATCTGCGACCTCGGCCTGCCGCGGCTCGGCGGGCGCGACGTTTTTCTGAGGATGAAAGAAATCAAGCCGGGCGTGCGCGCGATCGTAGCCAGTGGCTATCTCGAGCCCAATGTTCGCTCCGAGATCCTGCGCGCCGGCGTCCTCGACACCGTGCAAAAGCCTTACGACTTCCGCGAGATGATGGAAAGGATTCGCTCCATCATCGGCCAGCCGCAGTTGGAAGATGACCGGCAACCGCAACTCTTTTGAGTTGCCCAGATGAGCGCGATCCGTCCGCACCATCGCACCTCGCTCGCTCTCGGCTGGGAAGCGGCCAGGGCTAATCTTGCGCCAGCGCTTGTCATCCAGGCGCTCATGTTCGCATTGCTCGTCGGTTACTATGTCAGCCCGGTTGTCGCGCGGCTCCTGGCCGAGTTCGCCGATTACAAACTGCGCCATGGTTTTGCCTTCGTCATTATCGCCGCGGTCATGGCCGGCGCGGTGATCCCCGAGATATTTCTCATCCTCTTCTTCCAGCGCGGACGCCCGACCCGGCGTAACCTGCGCAATCTTTGCTTTACCGTTTCCATCTGGGCGTTCGACGGTTCGCTCGTCGACCTGCTTTATCGGAGCGAAGCGGCCTGGTTCGGCAACGTCGTTACCGTGCCGGTGGTGCTGGCGAAGATTTGCGTCGATCAATTCGGCTACAATCCTTTCTTCGCCGCGCCCTTCGGCGTCCTGACCTATGAGTGGAAAAACAGCGGCTTCAGCCTTGAGTCGTTAGGCCGGGGTTTTACCTGGGATCATTACCGGGATAAAATCGTGCCCACTCTTCTTGCCACCTGGGCGGTTTGGATCCCGCTCATGGCCATCATCTACTCGCTCCCGCTTTCTCTTCAATTCCCGCTCTTTAGCCTCGCGCTCACCTTCTGGGTGCTGCTCCTTACTTACATGACCAACAGCTTTGCCGCGAAACCTACCCGTGTGACCGAAAATCCGGTGGCGTTTCCCACGACTATCGCCGGCACGAACGCGCCATGAAGTCTTACGAGCTTTTCCAGCATATGTCGCCGTCCCTGGCGGCCGAAATTTTGAGCTATCTGCAAAAAGAACAGACGCCGGTCTTCAAGAGCGTGGTCCAGACCCTGGCGAACGAGCGCAAGCTGCGGCCGGTTTTCATCGAACGAAAACCGCCTAACGAACGTCATAACTGGATCAAGACCGCTCTGGCGCGCAAGACAGACGATACCCTGGCGGCGCACGTCCTCCAGGCCTGGCTCCTCGGCGCGCAAAAGCCTATGCTCTGCGATTTCCTAGAGTCGTTAGGCGTGGCGCACGACGACGACGGCACGGTCGAGCAGCTGCCCGAATCCCCGCCCCGGGAAAAGCTGTGCGAAACAATCACGCAGTTACTTGCCAAATATCCGGCCGAGACCGTGACGGTTTACCTGCACGCTTTCCACGACATGGATAGCACGGTGAGCTGGCCGCCGTTAGGCGAAGTCCTGGCCGAGGACGAGCGCCTCAGGATATTGTAGCCGCTTCGGTGTAGTCGCCGCTTCGCTCTTGTAGCCGCTTCGCTGTGCGAAGCGTGAGAGAGGAGGCGGCCGCAACGCCAGCTTGCCCATCTCGCCGATGCCCGCGCCGCCCACAGGGCGGCGGCTACAGGGCGATGGGAACGATCTCACGCTGAGGGTCGTGCGTTAAACATTCCCGCACGAGTTCGCTCAGCGATTCTCGACCAGACGCGGCGCCGCAGCCTTCATGTCTAACCGCGCGCTCACTTTCTCGATCGTCGCCTGTAGCTTCGCTACGGTCGCCTCCAGCGCCTCCACCTTGCGATGCTCTTTGAGAAACTCATTGAGCAACATCGCATTCACCGCTTCGTAGCGGACCGTGTAGGGCTTGCCTTCCTCGTCGCGCGCCACCAGGTCGGGATCGACCTTGGCCACTTGCTCGGCGATGAGGCCGAACTGCGGGATCGCTTCCGGGTCGAGTGCCTTCTTGTAGCGGAAGGTTACCGGCTCAAGCGATAGCACCGCTTCGCTCGCCTTGTCCATCGGTTTGATCGCTTCCTTGTAGCGCGCCGAGGAAGCTCTTACACCTAGCTGGCCCGTGGGGGAAATCCCCACGGCGACGGCGACGCCAGTGACAAGCGGCGACGTTCTAATTCCGGCAACGAAGGTTGCCGCCTGGCTTCCTTCCGTCCCGATGCGGATCATTCCGGACTCGCCCGCGGCACCTCTATTGCCAATGTCGATGTTGTCGCCTCCGGTCGTGAGCGCAGAACCAGATGAGTCACCCAAGGCGATGTTGTTGCTTCCAGTCGTGTTAGCGATCAATGCATTATCGCCGACGGCCGTGTTATTGTTGCCGGTAGTGTTGCTAAAGAGTGCGCCTGCACTGCTGGCAGTGTTGTCGTTGCCGACAGTGTTAAAAAAGAGGGCGGAATAACCGCTGGCCGTGTTGTAACTGCCAGTGGTGTTTTCAAAGAGCGCGCCTGCACCGTCGGCCGTGTTCACGATGCCGGTGGTGTTGGACGAGAGTGCTCCATTACCGCTGGCCGTGTCGTCGTAGCCGGTGGTGTTGAAAGCAAGCGCGTCACCGCCGGTCGCGGTGTTGTTGCTGCCGGTGGTGTTAAAAAAGAGCGCACTTACGCCGGTCGCTGTATTGTTCGCACCGGTCGTGTTCTTGGAGAGCGCAGACCAGCCAATGGCCGTGTTAAAACTGCCGTTGGTGTTCGCGAGCGCAGCATAACCAATGGCCGTGTTGAGACTGCCGGTGGTGTTGCTGTAGAGCGCGTCAAAACCAATGGCCGTGTTGTCGATGCCGGCGCTAGTGAGGCTGAAGAGTGCATCCTGGCCCTCCGCCGTGTTGCCATTGGGATAGCCGCCATCCGGTGGCGGATCGACGGCGAGAGCGGCAGGCGAGAACGCGAGGCAGGCGGTGGCGAGAAGTCTGGTGAGTTTAGTTCGTGAATGCGGGTTTTTCATAGGGTGCTCCTGAGGCGGGCAGTCTGACCAAGCGCCCTGCCGGCAGTCAAGACTATACCTCCGCCCGTATCGCGTCACTGCTTGATGCGGGCGCGCAACCCTGTCGCTCAGCGATTTTCGACCACTCTCAGGGAAGGCTGAGACGCTGCGAGGCGCTCGTTCACTTTTTCCAACTGGGCCGCTTGACTTGCCAGCGCGGACTGCAACGCCACAACGGTGGATTGCAACTCCTTGATCATCTTCTGCTGACTCTTCATGTCAGCTCCCTGCGCCTCGACCTTGCGATGCTCCTTGAGAAATTCATTGAGCAACATCGCATTCACCGCTTCGTAGCGCACGGTGTAGGGCTTGCCTTCCTCATCCCGCGCCACCAGGTCGGGATCGACCTTGGCCACCTGCTCGGCCACCAGCCCGAACTGCGGAATGCCTTTGGGATCCAAGTCCTTCTTGTAGCGGAAGGTGACCGGCTTGAGAGACAGGATGGCTTCG
>JBOHXL010000178.1:0-1728 GCA_050736975.1 Chthoniobacterales bacterium
TGGTTGGAACGGCCATTAAACTGAGTGTTCAGTCCTTCAAACTGGATCGGACTCTGATTCCTTCCTGCTGACGCCGCGGCTCAAGCGGCACCGGAATAGAGATCGCGCAGCCAGATTTCCGCAGCGGTCTCTGTCCGCTCTGATTTGAGGAAGCGCTCCCAGGCTTCTTTTTCGTGCCAGACCGGGGCGAGCTCCCAGACGCAGAAGGTCGGCTTGTGCATTCCGTCGCGGGGCCAGAGGGCGAAGTCGGCCATGGCGGCGCCGTTCTTGTAGAGGACGGTCTCCCAGACTTCGTTGTTCCCACGCCAGGTGCTGACGATGAGGAAATAGAAGTCACTCCCGCAACGGTGCAGGATGACAAAGCCGAGCCCCTTCGCTTCGAGCGGGTGTTGCGCAAGGTAGGCGCGTGCGAACCGATCGATCTCCTCCGGCACCGGCTCATTCTGAGGAGCGAGCGCATACCACTTCAAGAAGGCACCGCCGGTTTCGATTGGGTCACCGGGCGTAACCCATTTCGGCGCGTGCCGGTAGCTTTCCTTTACCCCGAGATCATTCCTGAGGATGTCCGCAAGACGTGCTGAAGGGCGGTCGATCGTTGGGGTTTCCACAATTTTATCTTTAGCGGGGGCGAAGGGGATCGGACAAGCGACATTTTCGACCACAGGCCTAATCAGCGCCGTTTTCGTCGAGGCAAAATTGACTGGCGGTTGCCTCATCTCGGGGTAATGGCTCTCGGTGGATTTCGCAGATTGCGAGGTCATCCGTGGCGTGCCCCCCCCACAGCGAATGGCGCCTTCGTCTTGCCCGGGTGGAAGTGGTGTGTCACATTGAGCACATGGTTCATATATCAATCCGGGATCTCCACATGAAAACCGGCGAATGGGTCCGGAAAGCCGCTGTTGCGGACGGCATCATCGTGATGGATCGCAGCCAGCCGGTGGTGAAGCTCGTTCCCTTCGCCAAGGGTGATCATGGAAAAGTGTTCGCGGAACGGCCCCTGACGAAAGGCTTTTCCGCTCTGCCGAAAATGCGCCATGACTCGACCCGCTTCGTCTCGGAAGAACGGGACCGGACGTGATCTATTTCGACACGGCTTATCTCGCCAAGTGTTATCTGAACGAGGACGGCAGCGACGCGGTGCGCAAGCTCGCGGCGGAGTCGGCGCGCGTGGCCTTCTGCGCCTTTGGGCGAATCGAACTCGCGGCCACCCTGCACCGCAACCTGCGCGAAGGGAAAATCACGCGCGTCCAGAGCCGGGTGATCTGGAGCCAGTTCGATCTCGATGAATCGAATCATATCTGGACATGGCTGCCGGTGACTGCGGAATTGCTGGCCGGGGTCACGAAAAAAATCCGAACGATGAAGACGACCACTTATCTGCGCGCCGCGGACGCCCTGCATTTGGCCTGTGCCTCGGAACACGGATTTAAGGAAATCTACAGTAACGATCGACACCTTCTTGCCGCTGCCGCATCTTTCAAAATCAAAGGACGCAACGTCATCCCATAGTGCCAGGTTCGCATCGCTCTATCCCCTGCTTGCGGCTGCACCCCTCGGTGCGTGGCGAAGCATCTCAACGCGCGCCGCACCGTGCACGATTCCAGCGACACCGCCCACGAGAATGAAATCGACGCCACTATTTGTCAGCGTGGGCAGGAGTCGTTTCAGAGCACGAAGCTTTTCAAGCCTTCCTTCAGCCGTTTGACGTTGTAGTTGATCAGGAAACCC
>JBOHXL010000179.1:0-3210 GCA_050736975.1 Chthoniobacterales bacterium
CACAATCGAACAACGGTCACTGCAAGAATCAGGCCGCCCGCGAGGGCCGCGATACTCGCCAGTCGCAGGATCGCGCGCAGCGCGCGCACGACATAATTTCTTTCCGGATAATTGCCGATCGTGCCGCTCTCTCCCTCTTTCATCGCCATCTGCAAAACCTGCGCCAGGTGGAGCGCCTGACGAGCGAAGTAGCCAGCGGCCTCGGATTGATAGTGGACCTAGCGTTGGAATGAACTCGTCGGCAAGGAACGGCGGTTTGAAACGGCCTCCATGGGCGCTTTCAACGAGCCTCCCTGCCGCGCAGCGGCTCACACAGCGTGGTTACGGTGTTACATTAAGAATGCCGGCGGCGCCGATCTCCATGTCGCGCATGCTGTGATCGACGATCGGATACTTCCCCGGGTGCGGCATGATCGCGTCGAAAATGACGCCTTGCCCAGGGGCGACGGTATAGACGGACACGCCAGTCAGCGCATGGTTCGCATCCGCGTCGGGATAAACCGCTGCGAACATTCCGCCAATGATGTGAAACGCGCTGTAAAGATTCGGTCCCGCATCGACGAAATAGAGCCGCACCCGTTGTCCCACCTTCGCCTGAAGTGGATTATCCTTGTATTGAAAGGCGATGCCATTGAATACGACTTCGTCCGGAGTGACGGCGATCATTTTATTATAATCGCCGGTCATGAGCTTGCCTTCTACCTGCTGGGTGTACCATTCGCCTTGCACCAGAACGTAGCTGACGTCGGCCGAAGGCAGCGGCTTGAGCGGGTCGACTATGATTGCGCCATACATTCCGTTGCCGATGTGCTGCAACACAGGCGGCGTTCCGCAATGGTAAATGAATACGCCCGGCACCTCTGCCACAAACGAGAACTCTAGTTTCTCACCTGGATTGATAGAGCGATAAGCAACGCTCCAGTCGATCTGCGCGGCGTGGAAATCGATCGAGTGCTGCATCATCCCGTGGTTGACGAATGTCACGTGCACGGTTTGTCCTTCGCGCACATGCAGGATTGGGGCCGGGACGGTGCCGTTGAATGTCCACGCCTGATATTGCACACCGTTGGCGATTTCGACGGTCACATCAGTCGAGACAAGGTTGATGTTGACGTCAGTGCCGTTGCCGATGAGCGGCGGAAGAAGTGGAAGCGGACGCGCGGCGGTTTGGCCCGTAGCCATGCTCAAGGGCGACACCGGCGCGGTGGCCAGGTTCAGAGGCGAGACGGCGGCGGCGGCATTTGCCGGCGTGGCAGGCAACCGACTGGTGTTGGTGGCGCTCGCCAGCGTCGAAAGTGCGAGAGCCAGAGCAACAACGATCGCGCCGATCGCGCCGAGCTGGTGGTCCCAATCGTAAGCGGGCTGCATCTTCGGCCAAAGCTTCGTCGGAGCCAGTTCCGCCACTGATCTCCACTTTGGAAACCGGCGACCAATGAAGTAATCGAGACTGTAAGGCGACGGACCGAGCAAGCCTTCGAAGAGCGCCGCGGCAACGAAAACGAGCGCATACATCAGCGCCGGTCCGAGATTCGTCGCGCCCGAAGTGTAGGGGCCGCCAAACCCTTCCGCCGTGGACCAGATGAGGAGGCTGAACAAGGCGCCAGCGATATAAGTGAGGCGACGCGCGAGACCGAGAAGCAGCCCGATCGCGATCGCCGTTTCGATCAGGCGCGTGGCAAGAATAAACAAGTCCGCGCGCGGCGCGACCAGTCGAATCCAAAAATGAAACCAGGGCGTAAGCCACGATGGCTGGCCATTAGCGGCGTTTTGCAGATAACCAACATAGTGCGCGGCGAAGCCAGGCTGCCATTTCAGATAGGCATCAATAGCGACGAAGATCCCAAAAGTTGCCCGCACTCCGGCCGCGGCTACGATCAGCCACGCGAGCGAACGCTGTTCTGCTTTTTCTTGCATAGACTATTCTTCATTGAAGAGCTGTTCGAAAACAACCCCTTTGCCGGTTAGCTTTCTACATCGGCCTTTATGGATTGTCCGGCTTCGAGGCCAAATGCGCACGCACAAGGTCGCCGACCAGCACCGCAGCCGGATACAAAATCTCCTCTTCGCTTTGGGCATGCACCCTTAGCGTTTCAGCCAGGCGTTCGACGGCGGCGTTGCCTTCCCCTTTCGCGGCCGCGCCCATCTGCGCGGTGGCGGCGTGAATCGCCTTATGCTCTTCGAGCATATGCGGCAGCTCCGCGCGCAACGCGTCGGTCATGACGAGTATATCGCGCATCTCAGGAGTAAACTCGCCACGCGAGAGCGGCGCGAGCAGGGCAAGAGGCGGCAGCGCGATCTGTTCTTCGCGCTGGAAATGCGGGTCTAATATGGCGGCGAGCTTTCGCGCGGTTTCGCCAACTTGTCCCTGCACTTTCGTCGCGGCGACGAGCTGGTTGTGAATTTCGCTGTGCTCGGTCCGGATGGCCTCTGGAATGGGAAACGTTAAGTGCTGCTCGTGAGTTTGAGTCTTGGATGTCTGCGCCGCCGTCGCGCCAACCAAAACGCCCAATCCAATCCCCAACAGTGCCGCTGGGATACACACTCCGCCACGGCGGGAGGATGGCCGCCGCGGCGTCACCCTCGGTCGTGATTGAGTTACAAATGTCTCGACCTGGTCGCCTGCGCCGTAGTCGTTAGGCCGGTCCGCAAATGTGACTTTGTTGATCGTTTCGTTTTGTTCTTTCACGATGTGGCGGTCCTTTCTTCGTTTGTCTCTTCCTTACCGCAGAGCAATGCCGGCAGCGCACACTCCGACGGCTGCCAGTTTTCTTCTTCGAGTTCCATTAACGCTTCCTTTCCAAAAAGTGCAGCAGGACGGCAGCTTCATTGTGTTCCTGGTCCCGCGCGCCGTAGAGAAGGGTGACGGTGCCCTTCCTCACCTCGCTTTTGATGACTCTCAACTCGTCGGGATAACTCTTCAATTCAGCCCGGTAACGGCGGCGAAACTCCTTCCACTTCTTCGGATCGTGACCGAACCATTTGCGCAGTTCCGTGCTGGGCGCGATTTCCTTTAGCCAAAGATCCATCTTCGCCTTCGCTTTCGTTAGGCCACGCGGCCAGAGCCGGTCAACGAGAATACGGACGCCATCTGCCTTGGCTGGCTTCTCATACACTCTTTTCAGTTTAATCATCATTCGTTCCGTCCTATTCACCTGCTGCTTCAATTGAGGAAGCAATCGCGTATTCCCGGTACATCTTTGCCATCACGCT
>JBOHXL010000180.1:0-50704 GCA_050736975.1 Chthoniobacterales bacterium
GCACCCTACAGCCTGCACCAGCTGCAGCGAAAATTGGTTCCATTCAAGAAGCCGATGGAAAAGGTCGCGCAAGCCAGCGGCGCGATCGAAAAACTGGCCGCCCCGGAAAATCCGCAGACCAAAGCGCCGAGCGTGGAAGTGAAAGAGCATCCGCTGACCGACCAGCTGATTGTGCAAACGCCGGAGCTGGTAATCAGCACCCTAACGACGCTCATTCTGCTTTATTTCCTCCTGGCCTACGATGGCGTCTTCCTCGCCAAGCTGATCAAGCTAATGCCGACGCTCTCGGACAAGAAGCGCGCCGTCTCGATTGCACATGAGATCGAGGGCCAGGTCTCGCGCTATCTCTTTACCATCACAGTCATCAATTGCAGTCTCGGCCTGGCGGTCGGCACAACGGTCGGATTGTTAGGCCTGCCCAATCCCCTGATGTGGGGCGCGATGGTTGCCCTCCTCAATTTCATTCCCTACCTCGGCGCCCTCGCCGGCATCATCTGCCTGACGTTAGGCGCGCTCCTCAGCTTCAACAGCATTGGTTACGCGCTGCTCCTTCCCGCTTCCTACTTTCTCCTCGCCACCCTCGAAGGGAATGTCATCACTCCCATGGTGATGGGGCGCTCGCTCACACTCAATCCGGTGCTGGTGCTTCTTTCGCTCGCCTTCTGGGGCTGGATGTGGGGCATTGTCGGCGTGCTCCTCGCGGTGCCGATCCTGGCCGCGTTCAAGATTTTCTGCAGCCACATCGAACCGATGGAGCCGCTGGCGGAATTCATTAGCTAATTTCTCTCGCAGCCCGCTCTAGCCGAGGTCCCCGATCGCGGCGACAACTCGACGGCGAAGGCGGGTTCGGCGACCTTGAGCGGTGCCGCGCGAAGTTGAATTGCTGATTCAAGACATTGCCTTTGGCGGCAAAGGCGTCGGTCGGTCCGAAGGCAAGGCGGTCTTTGTGCCCTTTACGATCGAGGGCGAACGGGTCGCGGCCCGAATTGTTAGGGAAAAGAAATCGTTCGCCGAAGCTAAACTCGTCAGGGTGCTGGAAGCATCGCCGGACCGCGCGGCGCCACCCTGCCCGTATTTCGGACGGTGCGGTGGATGCAGTTACCAGCACATGCGCTATGAGCATCAACTGCAGGTAAAAGCGCATCAGGTTAAACAGGCGCTGCGCCGCATTGGAAAATTTCGCGAACCACCGCTGCGCGCGATTGTTCCATCGCCGCGAGAATACGAATACCGCAACCGGATCACCGTCCACGCTGAGGACGGCATCGTCGGATTTTTCCGGCACGATGCGCATCAGTTGATCGACGTCGAGCGCTGCCTGATAGCGGCGGCGCCGGCTAACGACGACCTGGCAGCCCTCCGCGCCCGCCGTCCGCGGGACGGTCACTACACGTTGCGCGGGCAGCGCGGGCCACATGTCTTTTCCCAAACTAATGACGCCGTCGCGAGCCATCTGGCCGACGCGATGGCCGCTCTCATTCCGCCGCACCAATTGCTTCTCATCGACGCCTATTGTGGCGCGGGATTTTTCGCAAAACATCACCTGCCTGAGTTCTCGCAGGTCGTCGGCCTCGATTGGGATGTGCACGCCATCGCTGCCGCGCAAAATGGCGCAAGTTCCGCGGAATCTTACATTGCGGGCGAGATCGCACCCCTTCTGCGGGCGCAGCTCGCGTTGTGCGATCCCAGCCTAACGACGGTAATTCTCGATCCGCCCGCGACCGGCTTGAGCACCGAAGTGCGCGACATCCTGCGCGCCCATCCGGTCGCAGCCTTGCTCTACGTCTCGTGCAATCCGCCCACCATGGCGCGCGACCTGGCCGAGCTCGCGGCGGCTTTCCGTCTCGAGAGCGTCACCCCCTTCGACATGTTTCCGCAGACCGCCGAGATCGAAGTCCTGGCCCATCTATCAGCCGCTTGATTGGGTTTGAACAAGAGAAACAGCCCTCGCTTTCAGGCGACAATGAAATCAACCTCGGGCAACGCTTTGATGAGGACGTCGTGCAGGGAAGGCTTGAAGAGTTGCCACCGCCTCTTTCGACCGGGACGGCCAACAACGATGTGCGTAATGCCGTATTCGCGCGCGAACGCCACCAGCGCCTCCGCCACGTCTTCGCCCTTTAAGACGATGACGAGACCGCCCATCTTTTGAGCCGTCTCCAGGATGTCATTGACATGTCGTTGATCTTCAGCCGCGATCTTGATCGCGGATTCTTCAGGTGTCTGAACATAGACCGCGTACCAATTGCCGTTCAGCTGCGCGGCGAGGCGCGCGGTCTTGCGCAACAGCTTTCCAGCATCCGGACCGCGACTGCTAATCGCGACCATTACCTGCCCGATCGGGCTGACACCTGGTCCGCTGACACCAGACGTTTCGCGCTGCTGGCGATCGAGATAATTGGCGCTTTCGCTTAATGTCATCTCGCGCAACCGAGTCAGATTATTTTTTGTGAAATAATTCGCCAGCGCCGCCTTCACCCGCTCGGGCGGATAAATCTTTCCCGATTCCAAACGATCGAGGAGATCTTCGGCCGGAAGATCGACATTTACGATCTGGTCGGCCAGGGCGACCACTTCATCGGGGACCCGCTCCTTGACGCAAACCCCGGTGGCTTCTTCCACGATGTTGTAGAGCGATTCGAGATGCTGAATGTTTACCGTGCTGATGACGTTAATGCCGGCCGCGAGCAGATCCTGGATGTCTTCGTAACGTTTGCGGTTCCTGCTGTCAGGCGCATTGGTATGCGCGAGTTCATCGACCAGGGCGACGGTGGGCCTGCGCGCGAGCACGGCGTCGAGATCCATTTCGCGCAGAGTGATGCCGTGATACTTCACGGTGCGCGGGGGTACCACTTCCAGATCGCCGATCTGTGCGGTTGTCTCCGGTCGAGCGTGCGGTTCGACGTATCCAACCACCACGTCGACGCCGCGCTTCTTGAGGCGGTTGCCTTCGAGCAGCATTGCATAGGTCTTGCCAACTCCCGGCGAAGAACCGAGATAGACCTTTAGCTTGCCGCGCTTTTGATCGCGAATGATGGAAAGGAAATCATCCGCGGTCGGTCTTGCGCTGGGAGCTTCCGCCATCACGCATCATCGTCTAGGGCACCGTGCCGTCGAGCGCAAGGTTCAGCTTGAGAACATTCACGCCCGGTTCGCCGAGAATGCCGAGTTGACGACCATTAGTATATTTTTCGACCAATGCGCGCACACTGTTCTCATCAAGGCCGCGCGTTCTGGCCACCCGCGCGATCTGCAATCGCGCATTCTCCACGCTAATATGCGGATCGAGTCCGCTGCCGGATGAAGTGACCGCGTCACCCGGAACGAGCGCATCGCTCGCGAGATTGTTTTCCTTGCGGTATTGCTCGACCGCCGCCTTCACTGAATCCATCAGCTTCCGCGAAGTAGGACCCAAATTTGTTCCACCGGAGTTTGCAGCATCGTAACCCGCTCCCGCCGCCGACGGCCGCGGATGGAAGTACTTCTCGCCGGTGAACATTTGCCCGAGCAATTCGGAGCCGACAAGCTTGCGATCCTTGCTTTCGATCAAGCTTCCATTCGCCTTGTCCGGGAAAAAGAGCTGTCCCGCGCCGTAAACGATCAGCGGGTAGACGCCGCAGCAAATGACCGCGAAAACAATGGTCGCGATAACTGAGTTTTTGATTTCGGTCAGAATTATTTTCATAGGTCGATCTCTAGGCGAGCTGGATGGCGGTAATGACCATGTCGATTAATTTAATCCCAAGAAACGGAACCAGGATTCCGCCCAGTCCGTAAATGAGCAGATTGCGCTGAAGAATCCTAGCCGCGCCGAGCGGGCGGAATTTCACCCCGCGCAGCGCGAGGGGAATCAGCGCGATAATGACGAGCGCATTGAAAATGACGGCGCTCAGGATCGCGCTGGTAGGTGATTGCAGGTGCATGATATTGAGCGGCGCGATTTGTGGGAAGGTGCCCAGGAGCATCGCTGGAATGATGGCGAAGTATTTCGCAACGTCGTTGGCGATGCTGAAAGTGGTGAGCGCGCCGCGCGTAATGAGCAATTGTTTCCCGATCTCAACGACTTCCAGCAGCTTCGTCGGGTTCGAGTCGAGATCGACCATGTTGCCGGCTTCTTTTGCCGCCTGCGTTCCGGTGTTCATCGCCACGCCGACATCCGCCTGCGCAAGCGCAGGCGCGTCGTTTGTGCCATCGCCCGTCATCGCAACGAGGTGACCGGCTTCCTGCTCCTTGCGAATGAGCGCGAGTTTATCCTCCGGCTTGGCTTGCGCGAGAAAATCATCGAGACCCGCCTCTTTTGCGATCGCAGCGGCGGTGAGGGCGTTGTCCCCTGTAATCATGACTGTGCGGATGCCGATCGCGCGAAAACGCGCGAAGCGTTCTGAGAGTCCGCCCTTAACGATGTCCTTGAGATAGATCACCCCGAGCGCCCTTTGCTTTGTCGCCACGACCAGCGGGGTTCCACCGGCGCTCGAGATGGACTCGACTTCGTCTTCGATCTGTTTCGGCAGATGTCCGCCCACCCATTCGCGAATCGCGCCGGCAGCGCCCTTCCGGTAACTGTCCCCTTTGTGATCCACGCCGCTCATCCGCGTCGTCGCACTGAAGGGGACAAAGGTGGCATGGGGCATCTCGTGCAGTTCGCGCCCGCGAATTCCGTACTTTTGTTTGGCCAGGACAACGATGCTGCGGCCCTCCGGTGTCTCGTCAGCAAGTGACGACAGCTGGGCGGCCTCGGCCAGCTCTTGTTCGCTCACTCCTTCGCCTGGAAGAAAAGCGGACGCCTGCCGATTACCGAGCGTGATCGTGCCCGTCTTGTCGAGCAGCAGAACATCAACATCGCCCGCTGCTTCGACCGCCCGGCCGCTCATGGCAAGGACATTCTTTTGCACGAGCCGGTCGATTCCAGCGATACCGATTGCGCTGAGCAAACCGCCGATGGTGGTTGGAATCAAGCAGACCAGCAGAGCAACAAGGACCGTGATCGAAAAAGTAACACCGACATAAATGCCGTAGGCTTTGAGCGACATGAGCACGATCAGAAATATGATGGTCAGCGCCGAAAGAAGGATCGTCAGCGCGATTTCGTTAGGCGTTTTTTGCCGCTTCGCACCTTCGACGAGTCCGATCATGCGATCCAAAAATGTTTCGCCTGGGTTCGACGTGATCCGGACTTTGATCACGTCCGAGAGAACGCGCGTGCCGCCGGTCACGGCACTGCGATCGCCCCCCGCTTCGCGCACGACCGGCGCGGACTCACCCGTGATGGCCGATTCATCGACGGTCGCTGCTCCTTCCATGATCTCGCCGTCGCCGGGAATCAGCTCTCCTGTCTTTACGATCACCACGTCGCCCTTGCGCAGTCGATCGGCCGGAACCTGCTCGGTCGAACCGCTAACAGTTAAACGATTGCCGTAGGTCTGCGTCCGCGCTTTGCGCAGCGAATCGGCCTGAGCCTTGCCGCGTCCCTCGGCCATTGCTTCCGCGAAATTCGCGAACACAACCGTGAACCAAAGCCAAAGCGTGACTTGTAATAGGAACTTAAAGGGCGCGCCCTCCGTCCCGGTGAACATCAGCACCGTCGTGATCGCAGCGCCGACTTCGGTGACGAACATCACCGGATTACCCCGCATGTGGACCGGATTCAATTTCTTAAACGCTTCGCCGATCGCCGGGACGACGATCGCGGGATCGAAGATGGAGTGAGTTTTAACAGCCATTTGAGTAAAGAGTTAGGCTTAGAACAGCTTCCCGGAATGCATCAGGAAATGTTCGATAATCGGCCCAAGTGATAGCGCGGGGAAAAACGTCAAGGCGCCGACGAGCAAAATCGTTCCCACAAGCAATAACGTGAAAAGCGGTCCTGAGACGGGGAACGTCCCCGCACTTGTCCCGACCACTTTCTTTCGCGCGAGCGAACCAGCAAGGGCCAGAATCGGCACAATCATGGCAAAGCGTCCGAACAAGGTCGCGAGTCCAAGCGTCGCGTTATACCAGGGCGTGTTACCACCGAGCCCGGCGAAAGCACTGCCATTATTGCCTGTGCACGAGCTGTAGGCGTAAAGAATTTCGCTGAATCCGTGCGGGCCGCTATTATTTGTGCCATCCGTCAGTTGATGGGTAGCCGGATCGGGCGCACCCCATTTATTGAGAGAGGCCCAGGCAGAAAATCCGAGGATCGAAAAGGCCAGAACAAGGATGACAAATGAGGCCATTTTTACGTCGTAAGGCTCGATTTTCTTTCCGAGAAATTCCGGTGTGCGGCCGACCATCAACCCGGCAATGAAAACTGCGAGTACCACAAAGACGAGCATGCCGTAAAGACCAGCCCCGACGCCGCCGAAAATAATTTCGCCTAACTCGATGTTAAGCAGCGGAACCATTCCACCGAGCGGAGTGAATGAATCGTGCATGGCATTAACTGCGCCACAAGAAGCGTCGGTCGTAATCGTCGCGAAGAGGGCCGAGTTGAAGATGCCAAAGCGAACTTCCTTGCCTTCCATGTTGCCGCTTGCTGGATCCACACCTAGTTTGTACATGATCGGGTTGCCAGCTGCTTCGTAGTGCCAGCAAACCAGGACCCCGGTTAGAAAAACCAGAAACATGGCACTCCACACCGCCCAGCCGTGACCCTGGTTTTTTACCATTCGGCCGAGGTAGTAAGTCAGCGCGCTCGGAATGGCAAAGATCGATAACATTTGCAGGAAGTTCGAAAGAGGCGTTGGGTTTTCGTATGGATGGGAGGCATTGGCGTTGACATAGCCCCCGCCATTTGTGCCAAGCATCTTGATCGCGACCTGGGAGGCCATCGGGCCCTGCACGATGGTCTGACTATCGATCTTCTTATCTTCCATCACCGCCTGACCTTTGGCGTCGAGTACGGGATCGCCATGGGCGTCAAGCTTTGGCGCCTGGATGGTAAAGGGCTCCGTCAGGGCGACCGTGTCGTAGGGCTTGAAGTTTTGAATCATGCCCTGTGAAACAAGGAATACGGCGTAAATGACACAAATCGGCAACAGCAAAAAATAGGTGATACGTGTGACATCAACCCAGAAGTTTCCGATGGTTTTCGAAGTGTGCCTTGCGATCCCGCGCACCAGCGCCGCGGCGATAGCAATCCCAACCGCAGAAGACAAGAAGTTGTGGCTGGCCAGAGCCACCATCTGCGAGAGGTATGACATGGTGCTTTCACCGCCATAGTTTTGCCAATTAGTATTGGTGGTGAAACTGGCCGCCGTATTGAAAGAAAGATGTTCACTAACGGCCGCCAGCTTTTGCGGATTGAGGGGCAGAACCCCCTGGAGCCGCAAGATCGCATAGGTAAACAGCATCGTCACGAAGCTGAAGAGCAACATCGCGATCGTGTACCGCTTCCAATCGTGCTCCTGTTCCGGATCAACTTGGAGAACTTTATAAGTCAGCCGCTCGAGCGGCTTGAAGATCGGATCAAGGAATGTCTCCCCGTGCGAGTCGAGCACCCGCACGAGGTAAAGCCCGAGCGGCTTCGTAATCAAAAGAAGCGCGGCGATATACAGAGCCAGCTGAATCCAGCCTGAAGTATTCATATTAAAACTTTTCCGGGCGAACGATGGTAAAGATCAAATAGACGATCAGCCCGAGGGCGATGATGCCGACAATGAGGTTGGTCATAATTGAAATCCGTTGCGACTAAACTTTTTCGCAGGCCCAGATAAAGATGAGCATGAGAGCGAAAAACCCGATGGTGAGTGCGACAAAAAAAAGATCTTGCATAAATCGTCAGGCTAGAAGTTCAGAAGAAAGTCAATTCCGAGCGTAAACTGGTCGCGGTCGCTTGATTGGTTGAACGGTCGTGTGTTGTTAAGAGAGCGGTCGTAGCGCAGTTCGGGCCGGATCACCAATCCCGCCATCGGCTTGGGCATCGGCGGCTTGATGTTAACGCCGGCTGTGATGGCACCGTAAGTTGTCTTCCCGCCGCCGACGGTTCGGGGATCACTCGTCGGCAAGCCGTCCAGCGCACGCACCGGATCATGGGTGTTGGCAAACGAAACCACATAGAATCCCTTGTCATCCCGGAAGACCTCGCCACGGATGCCAGACGTGAGCCAGTTGTTGATCGTGTAAGTGAAATACTGGGCAATACCGTAAGCATCCGCATCGGCACCGGCATCATGCGCATAATTGAGATCCGTGATCGAAGTCAGTTTTTCGGTGATCTTCCATGTGGTGGTGACGCAGTTTAGATAACGCTGGTCGTGATTATCGTTTGGCGTCTCCGGCCCAATGGAGGTCGCCGCCAGCACTGTGAGCTTTCCATCGAGCAGATTCAGGCCAACGCCTCCATGAAAGGAAGGGTTGTCATTGTTATCTTCGCTCGTGTTCACGCCGACAGTTATCCCACTGTAAAGGTCCAGCCATTTTGCGGCATGGAAGGTGGCAAGCGCGCCGGTGTGATTGAACGGAATGCCGAAGTCAAAGATGTAAGTATGTGAGTAAAAAAAGTTTGTGCGCGGGTCGATTGTTTCCGCTCCTTCCAGAGTGACGAACTTGCCGAGCTTCAGATCGAGACCGCCCTCTGTGACCATGGGCAAATGAAGATTGAAATAAGCCTCCACCAGGTCCGGCTGAATGATTGAAGTGGCCGCCGTGTGATCCAACAGACCTAGCGAATGGATAAATCGCGCGTCGCTTCCGTACATGAATTGTACCTTAAAGCCCCAATCGAATTGGCCGGGCTGCGGCGCCAGCGCGCGCTCGAAATTAATCACGGCCTGATTTAGCAACGGTTGGTTCACCCGATCGTCGAAGAAGCGACCAAAGTTCTGATTATCTGGCGGGCTGGCGAAATTCCCGGTGATGCCAGCGTCGATCCAACCGGAAATCTTGAAGCGCGGCTCCGGGGATTTCTCCGGTTCAACCACACCCTTGTCGTCCGCAAACAAAAGATGCGGGCCAAAGTTCAAGAGAACCAGAAACGCGAGCCGTTTTTTAATCAGTGCACATGTGCGCATGCGCACCCCCTTAGCTGGCCGCGTGCCTGATTCGTCGGCGGCAAATTATGATGCTTTGCGAGAAGATGTTAGCGATCGATTTGATCTTTGCTTTTACAATGCCTGCCATGCAAAACGCAAGTTTTGCCAGACAACGACCTGCAAATTGCACGAGAAAATGGGCGGTCTCTGATCCGTCGCTTCAGAAGTCATCAGTTCAGAACAAGAAACGGCAAAACGGATTTGCGATTCATTCTAAGTGGGTCCGAGATTTATTGGCTCTTTGCTCGACCCGAACTGAAACAGTTCGAAAAGGCGCCGCATGTTCTGCTGCGCCGGCTCGTACTGCGAATCGATCGATATGGCGCGGCCGTAGCACCTTCTTGCAATTGAATACTCGTGCTGCATCTCAAACAACACTCCCAAAAGGTTGTGAGCCTCGATCATGCGGTCATTCTGTTTGATTACTTCCGCCAAATGCTTGCGGGCGACATCAAACTCCCGGTTGTTTATCGCCCGTTTGGCGGCGAGCAAATGAATGTTCGGCTCAGCTTTATATTTCGGCGCGCTCCCTTTTCGAGCATGGGGCGGCGGAGCCGCATGCCGCTCGATCACTTCATCTAGCAATGTGCGCAGCTGATCCGGCGTAACCGGCTTGGGCAGGAAATCGATCGCGCCAAGTTTCATCGCTTTGACGGCGTTCGGCACATCGCCATACGCGGTAATGATCACAGCCGGCGTCGTGATGTTCTTGTCGCGCATCACCTCCAGCAGTTCGAGACCGTCCATCTCCGGCATGCGCAGATCGAGGACCGCGACATCGAATTTTTCTCCTCCAAATTGCTCCAGCGCGGCGGCCCCGGAATCAGCTTCCGCAATATCGAAGCCTTCTGTTTCGAGAGCGGCCCGGTACATCATCCGAACGTTGCGCTCGTCATCTACGATTAGGATTCTCTTCTTCATGATTTCTTTTGCTCCGTTTGGTCGATTTGCGGGCCGGTTGGTGCCGTGGGCAGGACAAAATAAAATTCGCTTCCCTTACCGGGCTGGCTGTTGACGCCGACCCGGCCGTCATGCGCAGCTACAATTTCGCGCGCGATCGCGAGACCCAGGCCCGCTCCGCGTGAGTCCGTGCCCGGGACTCGAAAAAACTTCTCGTACATGCGCGGCTGGTATTGCAAAGGAATGCCCGGTCCGTGATCGGTGACTGAGAAGCGGACGCCGTCGTCTGGATCCCGTCTTGCGGCTACCACAATCTCTCCGCCGGCATGCGAATACTTTGCCGCGTTGGAAACCAAATTGGAAAAAACATGGAAAATTTGTTGTGGCTCGACTGCTACGTCGGGCAGCCCCGCTTCGATTTCAGATTTCAATCGCGTGGCACGCGTCTCGGCGACCCCCGCGAGTTCGTTAACCGCTTTTTGCACCAGCTCATTCGGACTGCGTCGTTTCAGACTCATTCGCCGTGAGCCCGATTCAATTCGGGCGAGATCGAGGAGATCGTTGATCATCCGAAGCAATCGCTCGGAATCCTCTCGCGCGGCCAGGAGCAATTCCGTCTGCTTGGGATTAAGCGCGCCGATCTTTTCCTCCAGTAAGAGATGAAGACCCATCCGGACACTGGTCAGTGGCGTTTTCAACTCGTGGCTCACGGTCGAGACGAGGTTTGTTTTCACCTCATCGAGCAAACGGAACCTTGTCACATCCTGGAGCACGACTGCAGCTCCGAAGACATTGCCCTGCTCATCGTGCATGCCGATAACGCGGGGCAGAATAAACGCCTCCTGATCGTCGATGCGCACGCAAAGAGATTTGGCGAAATTCGCCGGCAAAGAGTCGCCTCCACCTTTCAGGACGCGCTCTGCCGCCGCCAAGACCGGGCTGGGCAAATGATCGGTCCCAAGTTTCGAAAATAACCGGTCGGCCGCGGGATTCTTGAAATCGATCTTACCGTCGTCCGAGAGAACGATAATCGCATCTGGAAAGGCGGAAAATGTGAGTTCGGTCATTTGGCGCGCCTGCAAGATTTGATCGCCCGTCACTTGCCGATAGGTGCGGAGTTTTCCCGCCATCTTATTGAAGGCGTCCGCCAATTGGCCGAGTTCATCACGCGACAAAACCGGCACGACCTGGTCGAGGTTACCCTGACCGAGCTCCTGCGACGATGCGGTCAGCGCCCGGATTGGGCGCAGAATCGATTCCTGCAAACGCACGGCGAAAAACAGGGCGATCAACAGCCCACCCGCAAGCGCGATAATCATATAACGCGTTGAGGCCGCACTGATCCTGCGGGCGTCACGATCGGCCTTAAGCATCGCCTCCTGATTGATGCGCAGGATCGCGTTGGCCGTGTCTTTGATCTCGGTAAAGGTCGGCAGCATCTCGCCGAAATACATCTTGCGGCGCGCATTCAAGTCGCTCGAGGCTTCGAATGTTTTCGCTCGCTCAGTATACCGCTGATGAAGTCGCGCGAGTTTGTTCGCGAGTTCGCTTTCGCCGGGAAGAGTCAGATTGTTGAGTTCAATGCTCAGGTTCTCGCCAAAGATCGGAAGGTTTTGATCGTACATCTTCCGGCCTCGCTCTTCCTCGCCGACCAGTGTGAAAAACAACCCCGAATCCATGCGCTCAGCGCTTTCCTTCATGTTCTGCGCCGCCAGAACGCTGCGGTAATTTTCGCGCAGAATAACATCGATGGCGCCACCGAGCTTGGCGAAGAGCGAAACAGCGTAAACGCCCATCGCGATTAGCAGAATGAAGATGGGCGCCAGTCCGAGTAGGATTCTGTTTCGCAACATCAAAGGACGTCTTAGCTCACTCCATGCCATGACTAAACCTCAAGACTGTTATGTGTTTGTCGCAAGCTATTTAAAAAACAGTCACGCCAAACCCAGCCTTTGCTCGCAATTTGCATCTCGCATGAAAGACCGGATTTTGCCCGTGCAATACGCAACTCAGGAAAGCTTTTTCCGCTTCCGATAAAGCGTGGCCGGGTCAATCCCGAGAGTCGCCGCGGCCTCTTCCAGCGTCGCGGCATTTGCGACCACCTTTTGGATATGCGCAGCCTCAAGTTCCGCCAGCGTCATTTTCCCACCGATGGACATGTCTCGCGAGTCTCCATTCAGCGTTTCCATAAGATCATGTGTTTGAATCTGCGGCCCGATGCTGAGAATCACCGCGCGCTCGATCACGTTGCGCAGTTCCCGGATATTGCCCGGCCATTGATAACGTTTCATCGCTTCGAGCGCATCCGGGGCAATCCCGCTTACCGGTTTGCCGCTATGGCTGGCGATGAATTGCAGGTGCTCCATCGCCAGTTTCTCAATGTCATTAAGCCGCTCGCGCAGCGGCGGCAGCGTAATCGCAATCACATTCAGCCGATAGAACAAATCCTGCCGAACATTCCCCGCCGCCACTGCCTTCGTGAGATCGTGGTTAGTCGCGGCGATCACCCGCACGTCCGCCCGTCGCAGCGTGGTCTCACCTACTCGTTCGTATTCCCTTTCCTGAATCAGTCGCAAGAGTTTCGCCTGAATTTCGACCGGCAAATCGCCAATCTCATCCAGAAAAAGCGTGCCGGCTTCTGCCGCCGTCACCTTGCCCCAGGTCTCGTTTAGGGCGCCGGTGAACGCCCCCTTTACGTGACCAAATAACTCGCTCGCCAAAAGCTCGCGCGTCAGGCTCGGACAACTAACGGTAACGAACGCGTTACCATTGCGCGCGCTCCGTTGATGGATCGCACGCGCGAGCACGCTTTTGCCCGTCCCGGTCTCGCCCAAGAGCAAAACCGTCGCATCGCTCCCCGCCGCCTTGAAGGCGACGTCGAGCACCTTCTGCATCACTGGCGAATGCGTCCCGAGATCGACCTGCGGTGACTCCGCGTTCAGCCGCGATTCCAACTCGGCCACACGCCCTTCCAGCTTTTTCGTCTTTCCGATCCGTGCGAGAACTTGTCGCAACTGCTCCGGCGTGCACGGCTTTGGCAGATAGTCGAATGCCCCGCGCCGCATCGCTTCCACGGCGGTTTCGATCGAACCGAATGCGGTCATCATCACCACCGCAAGCGTCGGCGAAATCCGAAGAGCTTCATCCAGCACGCCGAGTCCATCTTCCTGGCTCAATTTCAAATCCAGCAACACCACATCGAACCGGCTCGCTTTGAGCTGCTTGAGCGCCAGGCATCCGCTCGGCGCGCTGGTCGCCTCGTGCTCCATCGATTCAAGCGCAATCGTCAGCGCGCGCCTGATATTTTGTTCGTCATCAACCACCAACACCCGCATGTGGCGAAACTATATGATTGTGTCATGCAACGCTTGTCCGAATTTCGTGGTGCTTCCTCCATCGCCACATCCTGCGCGAAATCTGGGGCCCGAAATCCGAAGAGCATCGCGATTATTTGCGAGTCTATTTCACTCATCTGCGGCACAAGATAGAGCCGGACCCGACGAAACCGACGATTATCAAAACGGAACCAGGAGTCGGTTATCGCCTGACGTTACCTGCGTCACAAAGCCAGCTTTGAGCGAGCCAGGACGCGCCCTCGCCTTCTTCTCTCCCATCCCTCGCCTGACCAGTCACTCGGCAAGACTCAGCGGATTCCTCACCGGATGACAGGTAAAAGCCAATCCGCAGAATTCGCGAGCTACAGTCCGTAACGAAGCGGCCAGCCGCGGGCCGCGCCGCCCAGGCTCGTGGCGCACGCCTTTAGTTCGTCGGCAAAGAATCTCGCCAGATGGGCTCGCACTTCGTCGGTCAGGTGCAGCTTTTCTTCCGTGACGCCTCGGGATTGCTCGGGCCGCAATTGGCTGTTCGATTTTTCCGGGTCGCCTCCAAGAAAAGTCACGATGGTGCGATGCAAGCCAATCGGATCGTTCCGCAGGTCATCGAAGAAGAAGACGCGGAATTGCTCCGTTGGGACGCGCCGGCGCCAGCGTTCCGCGATCATGCTCGGATAGGAGCGCATGAGAACAAGCGGGTGGCGGATTTGCCGCAGGACTTCCCTCGATTGCGTCTCGTCGAAGGGCGCCAAACCTCCGGTCTGGACTCCAAGCGAGAGCTGTGACCAGGCGCGCTCGACCGGATCGCGCGCGAAAAAAACGACCTTCAATTTCGGGAATTGGCGCATGACCATGTGGATGATTTCGTCCGGCAGCATGCAATAGGCGGGAGTGATGTCGCCGGAAAGAAGCGATCCTTTGGCGGCAAAGAGCTGGCCGTAACCCTCGAGGTCGAGCCAGGACAGGCGGCCGAGCATCTCGAATTTCTCGAGAAACCGCGTGTCGCGCTCATCCCGACGGCGCAGCCGGGTCTTGATCGGGGCATGGCCGCGCTCGTTGAGATAATGAAGTTCCTTCCGGGGCGGCATCCAGAAATCCGGGTGTGACGCGAGCTGTTCGTAAAGCCAGGTGGTGCCAGCTTTTTGCGCGCCAATGCAAAGAAAGTCCGGTCCGGCACCCGGAACAATCGGGTCGGGCGCCAACGGCACGGATGGCGCCGCGACCCGGCGTTGCCATGGGGACCGGAATCTCACCGGCCACCTCCCAGGAGGCGAAATAAAGGACGGGGCGTCCTGATCGCGTGCGACGGGGACGGTGCATTTTTCACGGACCGACATTATTCTGTTTGGTTCATGTAAGGCAAGAGTTTCCGAAAAGACAACTTGAGCCGGAATTTGGGCCTGATTCGAGCGGTTCTGTTCGGACTGGGCGAGGCGCGATACGGAATGTTAGCGTCGTCAACGGTGAAAGATTCCGGCGAGGCGGATGATCCGCATGATTTGGAGCGATTCGTTCGCGCCCAGGAATGCGATTACGAGCGGGCGCTCGCCGAGATAAGGACCGGGCGGAAACGGTCGCACTGGATGTGGTACATTTTTCCCCAGATCAAAGGCCTGGGCTCCAGTGCGATGTCGCAGCGCTATGCGATCAAGAGCCTGGCGGAGGCCAGGGCCTACCTCGATCACACCCTGCTCGGCCCGCGGCTAAACGCCTGCCTCGAGGTGCTGCTCAATCTCGAGGATCGCTCGGCGGAGGAGGTTTTCGGGTCTCCTGACGACAGGAAGTTGAGGTCTTGCGTGACGTTATTCGCGGCGGTATCGCCTCCGGACTCGATGTTCCACCAGCTGCTTGATAAGTATTTCAACGGCGAACGCGACGCGGTGACGCTTCGCCTGCTGACTGGTTGAAGGAGACAGAAGGCCAAGCTCAGAGGCGCGCGTTCGGAGTCATTTACCCGGCAATCCAGGATCGTGAACTGACTTGGGTGTTCCTTCCGCATTACCTCGAGGGAAATGCTGGCGGAATCGATGTCCCAACTGGACAGTCTGAATCTGGCGCGCTCCGCCGAGCAGGCGATCAGCGGCGACTTCGCACAGGTCATCACCGTCACCTTTGCCATGGTGGTCGGGATCTACTATTTCCTGCATCGGGCTGGTATCCGGATGAAGGTGTTCGCCTTCGCGCTTTACACCTGCGGAATGCTTGCCTATCTCGGGATGATGCTGACGGAATCCGCCGTCGGGCTCGGTGCTCAAACCCGCCTCCGCGCGATTCCCCGGTCGGCGCAGGCGTTGCCGACGCAGTTATTCCTCGGCCTGAGATCGAGCTGGGTAGGAATCATCGCAACGACCTTGCTGAATCTCGCCTATTGGGTGCTCTGGCTCGGCACGGGCTATCTGCTTTTCTTTTGGAAAAAGCCACACGAGATCGCGCCGCCCGATTGACCGGCCTGGCGCAGCCAGCCCTCGCCGGAGCTCAGGCCACGCGCTTCACTCTTGACCGGGCAACCGGTTCGTTAAAAATCGTAGCTGATCGTTCCGTAAAAGCCGCGGCGCTGGCCAAATTGCGGAGCGCCCACTCCAATGCCGCTGCCGTCGCGCAACTCGTAGATTTTATCAAACAGGTTTACAACGTCGAAGCGCACTCGGATTGCCCGCTTGCCTCCGAGTGAGATGTCTCTCTCCGCGCCGAGGTTCACCGTCGCATACTGAGGGAGTTTTTGGGTATTGGCGAAGCCGCGGCGGAGTCCGTTCCCGTAAAGTGCGTCCGCCGAAAAGGTCCATTCGTTCCAGGCGTAGGCTACTCCGGCCGAGCCGGTAATGCGCTGGTCGTGATCGAGAAAGACCGAGTGGTTCTTAATATAATCGAACTCATCGGGATCGAAGAGAAACTGCGCGGAACTGACATGCTCGGCCGTGGCGTGTTCGACGCCGATGTTCAGGTAACTGGAGAAGCCGCCGTGCATGTAACTTGCGCTCAGTTCCCCGCCGTAAATTTCTCCGGTGCGATAGTTAAACGACGAGAGAATAAGGGCCTGACCGAACTGGCCCTCATCGAGAATATTGCGCGCATACTTGTAAAATCCATCGAGCCCGATCTCGAACCCATCGCCGATCTTCTGCGAGACTCCGGCGTCGAAGTAATGCGCCCGTTCCGACTTCACGGGCGAGTCGAGGGTAATGGCTGATTCGTTAGTCGTGCCGGCAAATTTCGCGATCGTACTCTGATCAACGTTTTCCAACGGCGGGGGCGTGAAGTAGCGCGCGTAACCGGCGTGAAAAGCGGTCGAACCCCATGGCTTGTAAACGATGTTAATGCGGGGACTGAGCTGACTTTCCGTCAGCACTTCGTCCGATAGATCGAAGCGGAGGCCGAAGTTAATTGTCAGTTGCTCAAACGGCTTCCATTCATCCTGCAAATAGGAGCCATAGAAGTAGCCGTTCTGGCTCGAATTATCGACGATTTGGAACGGGATATCGCTGGTTTGATTCCCGGTGGCGTCCACCGAAAAGACCGAGGTCGCAGTGCCTACGGGCGCATATGACCCGGCAAAGAATAGACCACCACGCAGAGTGTTTTGTTTGTCGAGGTCGTAACTCATGTCAAGCTCGGCGCCGTTGGTGTAAATCTGCCGATCGACCCGCGAAGCCACTCCATTAAAAAAGAGGTCGCCGATATTATCCGGCCGGAAAAGGACGTCGCTGTAGCGGGTGAAAACCGAGGCCTGCATGTTAAAGACATCCGACTTCTTTTGATAAGTCAGGATGGCGAAGGCTGAGTTCTCCGCCTGGTTCTCATCCAGCTTTGCCGAATCGAAGTTCGTGCTGCCATTGACCACGAAGGCGGTCGGCTGTCCCGGGTTGTTCGGAATCTGGAAATTGCTTTCGGTCGCGCCAAGAATAAGCGACAAACGGCTTGAGTCATCGATGATGTAAGAAAGGTAGGCGAACTCCTTAAACTGATCGGTGTCGTCGTGAATCGGGTTGCTGCTGGAGGTTGGATTCTCAATCCCAATTCCATCGTGGAGATAACTCCCGGTCAGGTAATAGGTTAACTTTCCCGCCAGCCCTCCGTATTCGAAACTCGGCATGATGGTATCGAAACTGCCGACTTCGAGTGACGTTTCGCCGCCGGTAAAGGCGGCCCCGGTCTTGGTGTGAATGTCGACTACGCCGGTCGTACGAAAACCGAATTGCGCGGGGAGTGCGCCGGTAATCAACGAAATGTTATCAATAAGCCGCGTCGGCAGTTCCTGGCCGAAGCCTGTAATACCTTCCGGCAAGAGGACATCGTCAATCCGGTATTGCAGGTTGGCGTGCTCACCACGCAGGTGAAGCTGGCCGAAGGAATCCTGCGCGACGCCGGGAAAACGCAGAATGGTTTGGTTAAGCGGCGCGTCTTCGCCTTGCGCCTGATCGCTCAGACGATCAGGCCCGATGGTATAGCGGGTGGCGCCGAGGCTCGAGACTATTTGCTCGCGCGAAACGTCAAGCGCCTGGCTCGTGACTACAATGCTATTCGCTGTCGCCGTTCCCGGCAAAGCGCCGGGACTTGGCGAAGGACTTGGTGAAGGGGCCGCGTCTTGCGCGGTGACAAAAACGGCGGTGCTAAGGAGCGCAAAAATAAAAACAGTAATTCTTTTCAAGTATCTTTTTCCTGGTGATGATCGGGTTAACGAGTGTGACTGAGCCGCCACGACGAGTGGCGGCCTAACGAGCCAAGGCATGCGCGAATCGCGCCGCTTCAGTCGGAACCGGAGATCCCGCGGTCGCGGGACTTCGTGCGAAACAGGCGGCAGGACGAAGCGCTAGGAAAGCGCCGGCGGCGCGTGCTCGAGAATGCGAGCACCAAGGAAGGGCGCCGCCACCCAGACGGGGGCGAGGGCCGGAATTTTCTCAAAGACGATCGCCGGCTGCGGCGCGACAACGACGAGCGGCGCGCTCGCCTGCTCGTACTTGCCGGTGGCGATCAAGGTGACCGCGCACTCGTGATCCGGCGAGCCGGCGTCGGCATGAAACCGCGCATGGAGTTGGGGGGAAGCGGCGAGCGCGAGCGCGAAGAGAAAAGCCGAGAGCAAGCTACTCGCGACAACGACGCGGAGTTTTTCACAGCGGCTCACAGTGGGCAGCATGTTGTGGTTAAACCCGGCAACGCGCAAGAGTTTTCTCTGGTGTGGCCGCGCCGGCGTTTACCTCGCAGAACAAACCAGCAGCGGTCGGCCTTGGAGACTGCTCCCGGAACGCGCCGGTGGCAGGGTGCCCAGCCAGCCCACGATCGCCACTACGGCCAGGCCAAGACAGACTTCCCAGCATACGTTGCGACGGAGATGCGCCAGCAAATCCGGAGAAATCGCGGCGACGTTCAGCTTCGTTTTGATCAGGTGTCGGTTGCGCGCGCCGAAGCCGATGAGGACAGCGAAGAGGGTCAGTTTGCAAAGGAGAAGGAGACCATAGGGCGTGGTGAAGAGCGCACCAACCGAGCCAACCAGGAGCCAGCTATTGGAAAGGCCACTCAGAGCCAAAACGCCGACACAGCAAAGGCTGAGCAGAGAAAAGCGGCGCAAGACGGGAAGCGCGCTTTTGCCTAACGAGACTACGACCTCGGCTCGGGCGAGAAAAATCGCGAGGGGCAACAATCCCCCAATCCACCCGCCAGCAGCGCAAAGATGGAGCGCGTCGCCCATGAGCCCGAGCGGTTGCGCGCGAGCGGCGGCGGCATGACTGATCCAGGCGAGTGAGACGAGCAAGACAAGCCCCAAAACCCAGAGGGCAAGCGCGATGACATTCCGCCGATTCTTCCAAACAAAACCCAACGCGACAAACACAAGTGCCGCCCCGATTACGCCAAGGCGCAGCTGCCAGACGTGGCCGAACTCAGTTTGAAACAGCACCCCGCGCCAGGCGTTGCCGGAAAAGGCATCGGCCAGCGATGATCCGCTCATGCTCGCCACAACCAGCCAGAACCAGAGAAGCGCAGAGAAGAGCGCCGCGATCAGAGCGCAAAGCGCGAGGCGAAGCAATTGCCGATCGAGCCAAAGCCAGGCGTCGTCCGCACCTTGGGCAACCCGGCGGAGCGCGATCAGTTCGAAAGTAAAGATTCCCGCAAACAGAATGGAGGCGGCGATCTGCACGCCACGTGCGAGGATGAGCAGAATCTCAGGCATCAGTTTTTCCGGCGCCTTTTTCGCCTAACGAATATGGAAGTTGAAGCTTCCTTCCGTGACGTGGGTGTCGACCGAGACGACCCGCCAGACGACCTTATAGGTTCCCGTCCGGAGCGGCGGCAGCGAAACCTCCAGCAACGCGGGATTAGAGCGATCCACATGGACATCACGTTTATCCACTTCCTGACCGGAGGCGGAAAGGACCTGGATTTTGCTGAAAGCTGGTTCGATCTGCTCCGTAAACCAAATCTTTACCTCGTTAGGCGAGGCTGGCAGCGTGCTGCCGACAGCCGGCGCCGCCTGCTGGAGAAAGGCATGCGCCTCGAGCCGGGTCGCATCGGTCAGCACGATCAAAAAGAAAAGAGTGAGAGCGCGCCTCATCGGTTTCCGCCCAGCAAAGGCCGGCCCAGGTTGTGCGGGAAAAGGTCGTCGAGGTAAAAATGCATTTGCGCAATCACACCGACATTGTTTCCCGTCCGTTCGTTGACCGGAACGATCGCTTCAACACCAAACTGGAAGTAATGACCCGCCCAGATCACCCCGGGATTGATGGTGCCGGTAGTTTGCCCGGCGGACCCACGGTCGAGGGGAGTTTCGAGGGCAAACTCGACCAGCGGAATCATTCGATCGAAGGGCGCGTGCCAGTGCATGTCCTGCACCTGCGATTGGAGGTATGGGATGCTGTACTCGAGGGCAAACCCCCATTCCAGGGTGTCGGGATGCTTTTCGACGTCGACGACGCGCGCGCCGGTCGCGTCATCGATCGTGACGCTGCGGGTGCTTGCGCTCGTCGGAACCTCGATCCCAACCAGGCCAGTCAGGGCGAAGGGCTTCAGGAATCGCACGGCATCGGGCAAATCGCCCAGGCCTTTGCCGAAAAAGATCCCCGGCGTCACGGTGCTGAAGGAATCGGCGCCGACTGAGCGCGCTCCGGTGCCGCCGACTTCCGCATCCAGGCCGAGCGAGACAACGGCTTCGTGCGTGTCGCTCTCCAGAATCCGATATTTCGCGCCCAGTTCGAGATTGTCGAAGCCGTTCACCGCCTCTCCATGGCGCGGGTTGAGGGCGGAGAAGCCTTCGCCGATTTCAATTCCAAAGTCCGGTGTGATGCGCTTGGCGATGTCGATGGAGAAATCGGTCTCGCGCGTCCCGCCGTCGTCCGGCGTTCTGATCGTACTGATGGTCGGCAGCGAGAGTTCGTCGGCGATAAATGGATCGTCCGTGGAAATGGTCGCTGGGAAAAAGCGCGCTCCGGCAAAGCCATGGCCATAGGCGCGGCTGGTTAGGCCGAGCTCGCAAATGGTGCAAGCCAACCAAGAAAGCAGAATTAAATATTTCACAAACAGTTCTTCCAATGATGGGAAAAGTCGGCTCAAGGGCGCGGTGGTTCCCGGGTTACGCAAGGAAAGCTGCGACCCGTACACCCGTACAGCGCAGCGGAGCCTGACGAGGGTTGGTTAACCCGGCAGCGAGCGAGGAGGAGGCACCGGCGGCGCTTGCGGCCGCTCCGAAAGCATGGCCCGCATCGGCGGATAGTCGTGGGGTACCCAAGGCGGCAGCCAGCTCAAAGTGCACGTGGTGCAAATGAGATCCATTTTTCCGATCGTCGGCAGCATCTCGGATTTCTTCTCCGATTTCTTCCCGCTCGCGACCGCATGACAAAGCGCGCAGGGGTGCGCGCCATCGAACGTCTTTGCCATCGCTTCGCTGAGCGGAGCGTGGCACATGTTCTCCACCAGCATCGTCGTCCAGGCGACCGATTGAAGGGCAAGCCAATGGAATCCTAATGACAAACAAAGAGCCAGGATGGTCGCGCCACGGCCGAGCGAGGTGAGCACAGTGGAAGATTAGAGCGACGGTTGGTTCAGAGCAAGGCAGGACGTCGTGAACGAAAGCATTCTTTAAAAGCGGTAGATGATGGTGCCGCGGACTTCGCTGGGTTCCGCCGGATGAACGTCAAAGTCATCCACGCCTTCCGCCGGCTCGCCCGGCAGCCGCGAGGTGTAGAAGCAGGCGATATCATTGAACTTCCAGCCCACCCGCGCATCGAAGGTGAGAGAGGACGGCCCGATGGCGCTGCCATCCTCAATCAGCGGCTGCGGCCCGAAGTAACGCGCACGCAGACTGCCGAAAGCTCCCCAAGGCGCATCGACCGTCACCCAGAAGCAAACACGGTCACGATCGAATGCGGGTTGCGATCGCCCGCGGGATCATCAACGAACGGGGCGCAGGCGGCCGCGATCAAGCGGATGGCAGATCAGTTGATTGGCGCGAAAGGGATGAAGCACGGTCGCCTCATCATCACAAGCACGGGATTGCCCGCCTAGCGCCGGGCTCAAACCACTCTTGCAACATGGCTTCGAGATCTCGAAGCTAAGTCGGCTAGCGCCATTCGTAACGCTCCGCTCCCCTGCTTCCTTCGTCCCGCCTTTCCCAGAAATAACTTGCCCGCCACGGCGATGCGTCGGTTACTCCCATCGCACCACTCATGGCTGAACCTCTTATCGAAGCGCCGGGTGTGCATCGCCCCCGCAATGTCGACTGGAAACGGGCCGCCGCTCTCCTCTACGGCGATTGGGGAACAAGCAAAGCTTACGTCATCGGTCTGGCCTTCCTCGCCGCAGGCTTTTCGTCGCTGCCGATCATCCTCGCGGTCTGTGCCGTGACGGCCCTGGTGGGGGTCAATTACATTGTCATCTGCCGCCATTTCCCTGACGGTGGAGGCGTCTATTCGGCGGCCCGGTCGCAGGGGCGTCTTCTCGCGGTGGTCGGCGCGCTGCTCCTGCTCGCGGACTTGACAGTGACGGCCGCGCTGAGCGGCTGGTCGGGCTTGAGCTACATCACTTCCGGCGCGGAAGAGCTGGTCTGGATCAAGGTGCTGCGCGATCACATCGGCCTGACGACGATCGCGATGTTGCTCGTGATCGGGTGGCTGAATTATTTCGGGCCGAAACACAGTGGCAGCCTGGCGGTCGCGCTGGCCGTGCCCACCGCGGGTGTCGTGATGGTGCTGATAGGGATCAGTGCGCCGCATCTGACGACGGCTTTTCTCCAGCCACGCCACCAGCATTTGGGGACACTTTGGGTGCAGTTTGTCGGCGTGATCCTGGCGCTCTCCGGCGCGGAATCGATCGCCAATCTGACCGGAGTCATGAAGCTCGATCCTGGGTCCACCATGGACCATCCACGGGTGGGGAAAACTTCCTTGAAGGCCATCCTGCCGGTGGCGATTGAAGTAGTGGGTGGGACCGCATTTCTCGGCTGGGCGATGCTTTCGCTGCCCAGCGTCCTTTCCCACTCGCTCCACCTGACGAACGGAACTCAAATCGCTGCCGCCATGCAGAGCCGGAATGAGGACATGCTGCGCTTTATAGGCGAGCAATTTGGTGCCGCGACCGTCTCACCCTGGTTCGGGGTGCTCTTCGGATGGATTGTTGGCATCGTCTTCTTCTTCCTTCTCGCGAGTGCAGCGAACACCGCGATCGTCGCGATGATCGGCCTGCTTTTCATGATGGCGCGCGATGGCGAAATGCCGCGCCAATTCACGCGGCTGAACAGACATGGCGTTCCGATCTATCCACTCCTGATCGCGGTCGGCATTCCGTGCCTGGTCCTGCTCTTGGCGACCGGCTTCACTTCCCTCGCCGGCCTTTATGCCATCGGGGTAGTCGGCGCGATCGCGGTCAATGTCGGCTCGTGCAGCTTCAACAAGACGGCTGGCTTTACCTGGTACGATCGGGTGCTTTTCGGGACCACTTTTGTGATTCTTTTCTTCGTCGAGCTAACCCTGGCGCACACCAAACCGGATGCGCTTTTCTTCGTTACCTGCGTTCTGCTCGGCGGTCTTGCCTTGCGCGCCTATACCCTGAAGCGGCAGGGCCTCACCACGCTCACCGTGACAAAGGAAGTCGCTGATATCGTCGCGCCCGAGACGATCGCGGCGCTCCAACCGCGGCTCGAAGAAGGAGCCAAGATCATGGTCGCGGCGCGCGGTGTGACGCCGGTCTTGAATTTCGCGCTGGAGGAAGCGCGGCTGCGCAAGGCCGTGCTTTGCGTTCTTTATGTGAGGGAGATCGCCGTCTATTTCGCCGGCGGCCCAACGACCGTCGGTCGAGTGAAGTGGCAGGATGATCCGACGGCCCGGGCGATCATGTCGTCGATGATGAAACAGGGCGAAGAACGCGACGTTTGCGTATTGCCGGTCTATGCCGTGAGCGAGGATGCGGCCGCGACGATTCTCGACCTGGCCGCGACGATGGGGGTCGATTATTTAATCATCGGCACTTCACAGCGCAGCACGCTTTCCCATTTGTTAGGCGGGAGTGTGGTGACAAAGATCGCGACGGAACTGCCGGAATCGATCCGGCTGCTTATCTTCGGCTAGTCCCCGTTCCGTAGCTCTAAGCCAATGAAAATCCTGATCGCCGATTCCATTTCCCAGCGCGGAATCGAAGAACTCGCCGCTGGTGCGGCGCTTGAGGTGGTGCTGCGCACCGGCTTGAGCGAAGCGGAGTTGGTGCGACTGATTCCCGAGTTCAGCGCCATTGTCGTGCGCAGCCAGACAAAAGTGACGGCGCCAATCATCGAAGCCGGTGCGCGCTTGCGTGTGATTGGCCGCGCCGGAGTGGGCGTCGATAATGTCGATCTCGAGGCAGCGACGCGGCGCGGCGTGATCGTGATGAACACGCCGGGCGGTAACACGATCTCAACCGCAGAGCATGCCTTCTCGTTGCTTCTTTCTGTCGCGCGCAAAATTCCGCAGGCGCACGCCAATCTGCAATCCGGAAAATGGGACCGGAAACAGTTCGAGGGCAGCGAGCTTTATAACAAAACGTTAGGCATCATCGGCATGGGGCGGATCGGCTCGGAGCTGAGCCGGCGCGCGATCGCTTTCGGGATGCGAGTCCTGGCTTATGACCCCTATCTTTCCTCCAGCCGGGCGCGCTCGCTTCAGGTCGAGCTGATCGAGGAACTCGATGAGCTGTTGCCGCTGGCGGATTTCCTCACTCTGCACACCCCGCTTACGCCCGAGACGTATCATCTTCTCAACGCTGCCCGCTTGACGAAAACGAAACGCGGCGTCCGTATGATCAACTGCGCGCGCGGCGGCCTGATCGATGAAGCGGTCCTCCTCGAATCGTTAGGCAATGGCCAGGTGGCGGGCGCGGCGCTCGATGTTTTTGAAAAGGAACCGCTTCCGGCCGACTCGCCTTTGCGCGGAATTCCGAACCTCATCCTGACACCCCACCTCGGCGCTTCGACCGTCGAGGCGCAGGAAAGTGTCGGGATTGAAATCGCCCAGGCCATTCGCGCCGCGCTGCTCGAAGGTACGATACGGAACGCGATCAACCTGCCAAACCTGGACGCGAAAACGCTCGCGATCGTCGGGCCGCATCTGCGTTTCGGTGAAAAGCTGGGACGCTTCCTCTCCCAGCTCTCGCCTAGGCGAGTGGAGAACCTGCACATCAACTACAGCGGCAAGGTGAACGAAGTCGATACGACCGCGATCACGCGCTCGATCCTGAAGGGCTTCCTCCAGTTGGCCGGCGGCGAAGACATCAACGAAGTCAATGCGCCGGCTTTTGCTGAAACGTTAGGCATCAAGGTCAGCGAATCCCGCCTTGGCGCGCCCGGCGATTATACCGATCTGCTCGAGCTTTCCGCAGTTGCGGAAGGGAGAACAGTTTCCGTCGCGGGCGCATTTTTCGGGGTCACGCCGCGCATCGTCAGCATTAACAACCGACCGGTCGAAGCACGTCCAAACGGCGTCGTCCTCGTGCTGGAAAACACCGATCGCCCGGGGATGGTCGGACGCATTGGCACGCTCCTCGGGGCGCACGGAGTCAATATTGCGACGATGTCGTTAAGCCGAAACCAGGCCGGAGGCCGGGCCCTGACCGTGCTCAATCTCGACACCGCGCCGCCGGCAGAATTGCTTGCCGAGATTGCGGCCAGCGACGACATTCAGAGCGCGCAAGTGGTGCAGCTCTAGGGTTCATCAAGGCAGCACCGACTCGGAAGAGGGCGGCGATGGGTCATCCTGGCGAGCAGGAAAATCATCCTCGCGCTTCGCGAAATTCGGCTGGAGAATATCCCCATGCTCACAAGCAAAAACGTCGTCGATGCGATCAACAAACAGATCGGCAATGAATTTGGCGCGTCCCTGCAATACGTCGCGATCGCGGCCTATTTTTCCGGGGAAGCGCTCCCGCAACTGGCCGGGCATTTCTTCAAGCAGGCGGCGGAGGAGAATGATCACGCGATGCGTTTTATCAAATACGTGACGGATGCCGGAGGTCGTGTCGTGATTCCCGCAATCGCCGCGCCGAAGCCGACGTTTCAGAACGCCGAGGAGGCAGTCCAACTCTCGCTTGACCAGGAGGTGGAAGTGACCAAGCAAATCAACGCGCTGGTGGAATTGGCCCGCTCTGAAAATGACTACATCACAAACAATTTCCTGCAGTGGTTCCTAACCGAGCAACTGGAGGAAGTTTCCTCGATGGATACGCTGCTTAAGATCGTGCAACGCGGCGCGGCTAATCTTCTCAGCGTGGAGGAACATCTCGCGCGCGTCGGCGTCAAAGGAACCGGGCCCGAGGCGCATTGACTCGCGATTCCGCCGGGGGAGACGCCACTATTCCACCGTCACGCTTTTCGCGAGGTTGCGCGGCTTGTCCACGTCGCGGCCGAGGGCGACGGCGAGATGGTAGGCAAGTAGTTGCAGCGGGATCACGGTCAGGACAGGCATGACGACATCCTCTGCGTCGGGCACGATGATGGTGTCGTCGACGATTCCCTTGAGCCGGGCCGCGCCGCTCTCCGTCGTGACAGCAATGATCGGACCTTTGCGCGCCCGTACCTGCTCGATGTTGTTCAGGTTTTTGGAAAAGATAGCGTCGTCCGGCGTGATGAAGACCGAGGGAAGCTCCGGTTTGACGAGCGCGATGATGCCGTGCTTTAGCTCCGCACTCGGATGACCCTCGGCATAAAGATAGGTGATCTCCTTCACCTTAAGCGCCGCCTCTAGCGCGATCGGGAAGTTGAGTTGCCGGCCAAAAAAGAGCATGCCAGTCGAGGAGATATATTTCCTGGCCACCTCCTTGATCTGGTCGCTCGTTTTCAGAAGTTGCTCGATCTTTTCCGGCAAGCCTTCGAGGGCTTCGATGATGCGGGTGCCTTCCGCGGTCGAGAGCTGGCGCATCCGGCCTAACAATAAGCCGATGAGAGTCAAAATCACGACCTGCGAGGTAAAGGACTTGGTGGCGGCGACGCCAATCTCCGGCCCGGCGTGCATATAAACCCCGCCGTCGCTCTCACGCCCGATCGTGCTTGCGACGTTGTTGCAAATGCCCAGGGTGCGAAAGCCTTTTCGCTGGCTCTCGCGCAGCGCGCCCAACGTATCGGCGGTTTCGCCGCTCTGGCTGATGGCGAAGACGAGCGTGTCGCCGGCCATGGGCGTGTTGCGATGACGGAACTCGCTGGCGTATTCCACCTCCGTCGGAATATGGGCGAGTTGTTCGATCAAATATTCGCCGACCATCGCGGCGTGCAGTGCTGTGCCGCAGCCGGTCAGGACCACCCGGCCAACATCGCGCAATTGGGCCGGGGTCATGTTCAAGCCGCCAAGCTTGGCGCTGCACTCCTCGGCGCTGAGCCGGCCCCGCATGGCGTCGCGGACCGAGCCGGGCTGCTCAAAGATTTCCTTGAGCATGTAATGCGGGTAATCGCCCTTCTTGATGTCCTCGGCAGTGAATTCAACCTTGCTGATGGCGCGATTGCCCCGCTCGCCAGCCAGCGAACTGATCTCGAATTTGTCGCGCTCGACCGCGACCAGATCGAAGTCGTTGAGGTAAACCGCGTCGCGCGTGTAAGCGACGATCGCGCTCACGTCGCTCGCGAGAAAATTTTCATCTTTCCCGACGCCGAGCACCAGTGGACTGCCGCGGCGCGCGCCGACGACAAAATCGGGAATGTCCGCGTGCACGATCGCGATGCCGTAAGTGCCAATGACTTGTTGCAGGGCCGTCCGAAGTGCCTCTACGAGGAGGGCCTTGTGCCGGCGCGGATCGGTCACGCCGACGGCCGAGTCATTGTAAATTTTTCCCACCAGATGGGCCAGCACTTCGGTGTCAGTTTCGGAGGTAAAATGGTGCTCGCCCTCCTGGAGGAGCGCGTCCTTGATTTGCTGGTAGTTTTCGATCACCCCATTGTGAACCAGGGCCAGCTTGCCGCTTTCGTCGCAATGTGGGTGGGCGTTCTGATCGGTCGGCTTGCCATGCGTGGCCCAGCGCGTGTGGCTGATCCCGTAGGTGCCGGTGGCGGGGTCCTCGGCGATTAATTTCGACAAGCCGGCGATGCGACCGGCGCACTTGCGAGTTTCAATGTGATCGCCACCGACGATCGCGAGACCGGCGGAATCATAGCCGCGGTACTCGAGCCGGCGCAGACCATCGAGCAGAATGGGTGCAGCTTCCGCTCTTCCGACGTATCCGACGATGCCGCACATGGTTTGTTAAATGGTTAGATCGTTGAAGCGTTGAGCGCTGAAGGGTTAATGGGTCGACTCAGGAGGGAAGGGTGACACCGACGCCCGCAGGGCGCAAGGAACGCACCGCGCGGCCGGTTTCCAAATCCTGGTTTCGCTCTTACTTCTCTTCCATAGGTTTGAACCCGGCCCGAAAAAGATCAGGCGGGTTAAGCTTAGAGGGAGACAAATAGATCGGCTTGCGTTGCGCCGGTCGAATCGGTGTAAGTTAACCACTTCACATGCCTCAATCTCCTGCTCTTCCACCGGGCACGACGCAACGAACGCTCTCCATCATCATGGGAGGCGGGGCCGGCACGCGACTTTTTCCTCTCACGAAAGACCGATCGAAACCGGCGGTGCCGTTAGGCGGGAAATATCGCCTGGTCGACATCCCGATCAGCAACTGTCTCAACTCGGGATTGCGCTCGATCTACGTCCTGACGCAGTTCAACAGCATGTCGCTTCATCGCCACATCCAGGCGAGTTACAAGTTCGACAATTTTTCGCGCAGCTTCGTCGATATTCTCGCCGCACAGCAAACGCCCGAGGGCGCCGAGTGGTACCAAGGCACCGCCGATGCCGTCCGGCAAAACCTGCGTTATTTTCTCGAGCAGCCCTACGATTATTTCCTCATCCTGAGCGGCGACCAGCTCTACCGGATGGATTTCCGCGCCCTGCTCCATGAACACATCCGCTCGGGCGCCGATATCACCCTCGCAACCACACCGGTGCAGCGCGCCGCGGCGTCGGACTTTGGCATTATGTTGAGCGGCCCCGATCGACGGATCACGCGCTTCGAGGAGAAGCCGAAGGACCCGAAGGTGCTCGATGAACTAAAGCTCGGGCGTGAACTGCTGGAATCGATCGAGAGCGATCCCGCGGAGGAACTTTTCCAGGCCTCGATGGGGATCTACGTTTTCAATCGCCAGGTGCTGGTCGATTGCCTCAACAGCGACCTGGATGATTTCGGGAAACATGTCATCCCGAAGGCGATCGGCGAGCGGCACGTTCACGCCCATATTTTTAAGGGGTATTGGGAGGACATCGGCACCATTCGCGCATTTTACGAGGCGAACCTCGATCTGACCAACCTGGTGCCGCAATATAGCTTCTTCGAAGCGACGGCGCCGATCTACACCCATCCGCGCTTTCTGCCCGGGAGCAAGATTAACGGCGCAACGCTGCGCCAGGCGATCATCTCCGACGGCTGCATCATCTCCGACGCGCATATCGAGCGGAGCGTGATCGGCGTCCGGAGCATCATCCGAAGTGGCGCGACGATTCGCAACAGCGTGATCATGGGCGGCGACCATTTCGAAGGAGCGGCTCCCCCCAGCGCGCCCGACGTGCCGCCGATCGGAATCGGGCGCAACTGCGTGATCGACCGCGCCATCATCGACAAAAACGCACGCATCGGCGACGGAGTCGTGATCACCCCGGAGGGCAAGGAAACCCATCTCGATGCGGCGAATTATTTCATCCGCGACGGGATCGTGGTTGTCCCAAAAGATGCGATCATTCCGGCGGGCTTTTGGATTTAGCCGTACCAGCTTTGCCGGCGATCAGTAGCCGAGCGGATTGTTCGGATTGGGATTGCCGTTCGCTCCGTTTAAGCCCGCCGGTAGACCGGCAGACCCTTCCCAGCCTTGCGGCTTGTTCCATGGAATGCTCGAGGTGTGCCCCGCGTCCGGATCGCCCACCAGGGCGGTCTGGTTCGGTTCGTTAGTCGAACAAGAACCAAGAGCGACTGCCCCAAGCAAGATCATCAGGCCGCGCCCGATCTTTTCACTGCGAATTGGTGCTCCCAGCATAAATGACTGTGTCTCCAGGCTGTACTTGGACGCCCCGCGCCAAGCTGTTGGTGATGATATCGCCTATGGAAGTGGTCGGTTCAACTGAGGAGATGCGAATCTTGCCGATGAGCGCGCCGTGGCGCATGACCAGCATTTCGGAATTTGGGACGACGCCCTGTCGATCGCCCATGTTAAGAACGACGAAATTGTAGGCCTGGTTCACCGCCAGCACCGTGCCGTGGACCCCGGGAGTATTGGCCCCGGATTCGCGCCGCTTTTTCTCCTCCTCCATCGCCGCAACTCGATCCTGGGCCGCTTTCGCCTTGGTGGCGAGGAGCGACTTTTCCTGCTCGGCCGCTTCCAGTTGATGTTTGACATCATCGAGTTGGGTCTTGAGTTCGTTAGGCGAGACTTCACCCTCTGCGCCCGCTGCCCCGCCGATCGTTGCATCGGCCACCTGCTTCTGTAGATCAGCGATCTGGCCTTCGCTCGCCTGCAGTTTCGATTCGAGTTCGGCTTTCTCGTTCTGCGCCTTGGTTAGCTCGGCTTCCGCCTTGCTTGCCTTCGCCTCCACTGCCGTTGTTTCGCTGGCCGCAGTCGTGAGTTCCTTCTCGCGCGCCTTCAGTTTTTTATCGCTTGCGATCCGCGCCCGGTTCGCGCTTTCCTGGGCGGCGATGGAACTGGCGAGTTCATTCCGGAGCCCTTTCACTTTGCCCTTGTTCAGAAACCCAAAGAGAAGAGCGAGCGTCAACAACAGGATGGAAATCCCGATCGATATTCTGGGCATAAAGCTGGGGCGTTGGGGTTTGAGAGGGCAGTAGCTACAAAAGGCAGAAGCGTTTTTTAGCCCTGAAGACGGAAAAATTGCAAGAGTGAATTCACGACCGGCTCCTTTTTCCGCGGCGAAGAGAGTCTGATCTCTTCCCACGGTCGCGATTGCAAATTGCGCCGCTTGCGCTTCCGGCCTATAGCAACTGCCTCATGGGTCAACAACACCGAGTTAGAGCGAAGAGGAAACGGCGCAAAGCGTATGCCGAACGAAAACGGGTCGCGGCCAAGACGCTGCGCCGCCCAGCTGCCAAGGCTCGCGGCAAGAAAACAGCCGCTGCGGAGAGCGCTCCTCAGGATGGCGCTTAGCGCACCCTGTTCGCCGCCGCCGCGCGGGGCAACAAGCTTTTTCTTGCCCTGTGAAAGTTGCTCCCCTCCCCTCGACCGCCCTATCGTTTGCGGTGCGGCCAGATTATCTCATCGTCGACGGCCACAGCATCATTTTTGCCTGGCCTGAATTGCGACTCCTGCACGATCGGCGCACCGCGCTGGCTCGCGACGCGTTGGTCAAACAACTACGCGACTACCAGGATTGGAGCGGCACCCGCGTCGTCGTCGTCTTCGATGGTCGCGGATCATCGGTTTCGCACGAAGCCGAGGCGGGCGAAATCCAGGTTTTCTATTCAAGGGTCGGGCAGACGGCTGATTCAATCATCGAACGTCTCGCGAGCAAATATGCTGAGCGCTTTCGCATCACCGTTGCGACCGGCGATTACCTCGAGCAGGAAACAGCCAGCGCGTGCGGCGCGGAAACGATCTCGCCGGAAGGCCTGCGCGACCTGCTACAGGACGCCCGCCCGCGCCGCTGACTAAGAAGACGTGCCGCTCTTTCGTCAGGCAACGCCGAGCAGGGTGGGCCGACTCTTGGACGGCTGCTCGTGCCGCCCGCGTTGCCGGCCGCTCGCGAGCACGCGGGCGAGAACACAGTAGAGCTGTTCGATCGGCAGATTCTTGCTCACATAGCCGTTCGCGCCGGCTCGCAGCGCGGCGTGCATTCTTTCTTCTTCGTAGCCGATCCCCGTAAAGACGATGATGGGCAGGTCTGGCTGAATCCCGCGAATATAGGTGATGAGAGAAATGCCGTCGATTTTCGGCATGTTCAGGTCGACCACCACGACCTCACAGTCGTAGAGCTCGAGCCAGGCGGCGGTTTGGGACCCGTCGGTCAGCGCCGCGCAGCTATGCCCTTTTTCTTTGAGATAGGCAGAAAGGAATTCGGTGATCGCCGGGTCGTCGTCGATGACAAGGAACTCCGCGCATTCGCGGTTAAGGATTTTCATAGGTCGAGATTTCGGTCGGCAGTCCGCGCCATAATTTCTGGAATTCTATCAAGCAGTACGCTTGCCACGGCCCGGTGGCCGACTGATTTGTTTGCCGGGCGCGGTGGAGTGGCGAGCGTGTCGCCGGCATTTCGCGCGATGCACAGGCTGTCGTTCGCGAATGGAATCCCGGCAGATTCTCAATCGCTCCGCGGGCAACACGTCCGCCCCCTGCGCCAACGAAACTTTTCGTTGAAGAGCCGGGACCGCCAGACCAGCGTAAGCCTCCAATGTCCCGCGAATACATGCTCCAGCGCGCCCCTTCCGCGTCGACGATCAATATCGATTACGCGGCCGAGTTGAACGAGCAACAACACGCCGCGGTAACCGCGCCGCCCGGGCCGCTCCTCGTCATCGCCGGTGCTGGCTCGGGCAAGACGCGCACACTGACCTACCGGGTCGCCTACCTGCTCGAGAACGGCGTCGACCCGCGGAATATTCTGCTTCTCACCTTCACGAACAAAGCGGCCCGCCAGATGCTCGACCGCGTCGCCAACCTCCTGCCGGTCGACGCCACAGGACTTTGGGGCGGGACGTTTCATTCCATCGGTAATCGCATGCTCCGCCGCCACGGGAGCGCACTCGGTTATTCGAGCGGGTTTACGATCATGGATCGCGAAGACCAGAAGGATTTGCTCAATGCGGTCGTTGCCAGCTCCGGGATCGATCCCAAGGAAATCCGTTTCCCAAAGGCCGATGTCCTGGCCGATATTTTCAGCTTTGTCGTCAACACCGAGCGTCCGATTGAGGAGTTGCTCGCGGAAAAGTTTCCCTATTTTCTGCCGCTCCTCGAGCCGATCAAAGACGTGCATGCGCGCTACGAAAAGCGCAAGAAATCGACCAACTCGCTCGACTTCGATGACCTGCTCGAGAAGACGCTCCGGATGCTCAAAGAACATGAGGAGATCGCGGCTTTTTATCGCCGCCAATTCCAGTTCATTCTGGTCGACGAATACCAGGACACGAACAAGATCCAGGCCGATTTCATCGATCTGCTCGCGGCCGAACACCAGAACGTCATGGTCGTGGGCGACGACGCGCAGTCGATCTACTCCTGGCGAGGCGCGAATTTTCAAAACATTCTGGCGTTTCCACGCCGTTATCCCAAGGCGCAGGTCTTCAAGATCGAGCTCAATTACCGAAGTGTGCCCGAGATCCTGCAGGTGGCCAATGCCGCCATCGCGGCCAATGTGCAGCAATTTCGCAAACACCTGAGCGCCGTTCGCCTGACAAATTCAGTCCGGCCCGCGCTTGTGCCGGTGAATCATGGGGGCGAACAAGCGCAGTTTGTCGCCCAACGAATTCTCGAGTTGCGCGATGAAGGCGTCGACCTGAACGAGATTGCCGTCCTCTACCGCGCACATTATCACGCCGTCGAGTTGCAGCTCGAACTCTCGCGGCGCGGCATTCCCTATCAGATCACGAGCGGCATCCGCTTTTTCGAGCAGGCCCACATTAAGGATGTGGCCGCCTTCATCCGCTTCGTCGCCAACCCGCGCGACGAAGTCGCCTTTAAACGAATGGTCCGGCTCCTCCCAGGCATTGGCGGGAAGAGCGCGGAGAACCTCTGGCACGCCTGGGAGGAATCGCTCAATCGGGACGCGGTCATTGTTTCCTGGAGCGATCGATTGCTCCCGATCTCGGTCGGCGCGCGCGCCAGGAAATCCTGGCGACAACTGGCCGACACGCTGGAGGAGATTGCGCCTCAGGGAGTACCAAAGCAGCCTACGGAAATGATCATGTCGATCGTGGAAGCGATCTACGACGACTATGCGAAGGCCACCTTCGCCAACTACGAGCTGCGCAAGGAGGATCTCACCCAGCTCGCCGGTTTTGCCCGCCAATTCCAGGACGCCAACGAATTTCTTTCGCAGCTCGCACTCATCAGCAACGTCGACGCCGAGCCCGCGGTTACGCCGGGCAATGAACAGGAAGCCGTCAATCTCTCTTCCGTGCACCAGGCGAAGGGCCTGGAATTTCACACCGTTTTCGTCATCTGGCTGACCGACGGCATGTTTCCGAGTTCGCGTTCGCTCGAGACCCGTGAAGCGATCGAGGAAGAGCGCCGCCTCTTCTACGTCGCTGTCACTCGCGCCAAGGACGAACTTTATCTCAGCTATCCGCAGATGCGTCTCAACGCCGGCTACGGCGACATGTTCCAGCGTCCTTCCCGTTTTCTGAAAGAGATCCCGCCGCAGCTGGTGGAAGAGTGGAACGTGCGCCGCGGCTAAAATGACGGAACCAGCACGAACGATTCATTCGAAAGAGGAACGCAGTTCGGTCGGGTTTCGTGGTTGATTTCGGCCGTCCGATTTCGTCATTTCCTTCGTGAATCTCTCGCCTAACGACAAGATCGCGGGCGTCCTCACCCCCCTCTTCGCTCTCCGCACCGAAAATGACCTTGGAATCGGCGACCTCGAGGGCCTGCGGCAATTCATTGACTGGTCGCGCCGAATCGGTTTCCGGCTCGTCCAGTTGCTCCCGGTCAACGAAACCGGCGGCGACCACAGCCCCTACAACGCCATCAGTTCCCGCGCGCTCGACCCAACCACGCTCCATCTTGCCCCCGGATCGCCCGCCGATCTCTCAGCCGAGGCGTTTGCCGAAACCGTCTGCGGGATCGATTGCTCCGCGCTGCGACGGGGCGGGGTGCATTATGAAATCGTTAAGGCGCTGAAAAAGAAATTGCTCGAGCGGGCCTTCGCCGCCTTCTGCGAGGGTCCGCCTAACGAGAGTCTTGTCGCCTTCTGCGCGGTCGAAAAGGCCTGGCTCGACGACTACACGCTCTTCCGCGTCCTGATGGAAATAAACGGCGAGCGCGAAATCTGGGACGAATGGCCCCAGAACAGCATCGCGCTGGCGCGTGCCTGGCTCGATTCGTTAGGCCCGGAGGATCGCGGGGGCATCGAGCAACGCCGTCAATTCTTCCGCTATGTCCAGTGGGTCGCGCACCAGCAATGGCGGGCGATCAGGCATTTCGCCGCGGAACGCGAGGTGGCTCTGATGGGCGACATTCCTTTTGGGATCAGCTATTACAGCGCGGATGTCTTTGCCGCTCCGGCCCGGTTCCATCTCGATTGGTCCGGCGGCGCCCCGCCCGAGCCGTATTTTAAGGACGACGCTTTCACCCAAAAGTGGGGACAGAACTGGGGCATTCCACTCTACGACTGGAACGAAATGCGCCGACGCCACTTCGATTGGTGGCGCCAACGGGTCGACGGCGTAAAGGAGATTTTTCACCTCTTTCGGATCGATCACGTCCTCGGGTTTTATCGCATCTACGCCTTCCCATGGCGCCCGCGGAGAAACGATGAATTCCTACCCCTTGACTGGGACGAAATGCAGGCGCGGACCGGCGGACGCGAGCCGCACTTCGCGCCACGCGATGACCGGAGCTGGGAGAATTGCCTCGCCAATCAGCGCGAAGGCGAGGAGTACCTGCGCGTCGTGCTTGAGGAATCCGGCGCGACGCGAGTCGTGGGCGAAGACCTCGGAACGGTGCCGGATTACGTCCGCCCAAGCTTGCGATCGTTAGGCATCGCCGGCTTCAAGATTCCGCAATGGGAGAATTATCCCGACCAGCGCTCCATCCCTGGCAGCGCCTATGAACGGGTTTCGCTCGCGACTTTCGCGACCCACGATCATAAACCGCTGCGTGCGCTTTGGGAGGACGCGTTCGCGAAAAAATCAGGCGACTCGGAGCAGGCGCGCCGGGATCTGGCGAAGATCGCGGAGTTCGCCGGCGCGCCGCCGCCTGACGCTTCGATCGATTATCCACGCGATTTCTATCCGGTGATTTTCGACGCGCTTTTTCGCAGCGAATCGTGGATCGCGGTCGTCATGATTACCGACCTGCTCGGACGAAGAGACCGTTTCAACGTCCCGGGGACGACGACCGATTCCAACTGGACGCGCCGCCTCCACGCAACCGTGGCCGGGCTCGGCCGGGGCCGCGCGCTTCAGCGGCAGTTGCAACTTGTAAGCGAGTTGTTGGAGAAGAGCGGGCGATTGTCATCCGGCTCATCCACAGCTATGAAATGAAGATGAATGCGCCCATCAAAATCGCTGTGACCGGCGCTGCCGGCCAGATCGGATACGCCCTTCTTTTTCGCATCGCATCGGGTTCGATGTTTGGTCCGGAACAGCCGGTGCAGTTGTCACTCATCGAAATCCCGCCAGTGCTCAGCGCGCTCGAGGGCGTCGTGATGGAATTGCAAGACTGCGCCTTCCCGCTTCTCAAAGGCATCACTCCGACCGCCGATCTCGACGAAGGCTTCCGCGACGTGAACTGGGCCTTGCTCGTTGGCAGCATCCCGCGCAAAGCCGGGATGGAGCGCGGCGACTTGTTAGGCATCAACGGCAAAATCTTTATTGGCCAGGGGAAGGCAATTGAGAAAAATGCCGCAAGGGACATTCGCACATTGGTGGTGGGCAACCCCTGCAATACCAATTGCCTGATCGCCATGAACAATGCGAAATCCGTACCGAACGATCGTTGGTTCGCCATGACTCGCCTCGATGAAAACCGTGGCAAAGCGCAGCTCGCGCAAAAGGCGGGTGTCGATATCACCGCGGTCACGAACATGACCATCTGGGGGAATCATTCCGCGACGCAGTATCCCGATTTTTACAACGCCAAAATCAACGGCCAACAGGCCGACCAGGTCATCGACGACGAGAAATGGCTAAAGGAAACTTTCATCCCGACAGTGCAACAACGCGGTGCGGCCGTGATCAAGGCGCGCGGTCTTTCCTCCGCCGCTTCCGCCGCCAATGCGGTCGTCGACACGGTTCGCACCCTGACGACGGACACTGAATCTGGGAACTGGCACAGTGTCGCGCTCTGCTCCGACGGGAGCTACGGAGTCGAGAAAGGCCTCATCAGCTCTTTCCCCTTCCGCTCGAAAGGCGGGAAATGGGAAATCGTACAGGACATTCCGTTGAACGACTTCGGTCGCGCGAAAATCGACGCTTCCGTCAATGAGTTGAAGGAAGAGAAAGCGCTGGTCGGCGAACTCATCAAGTAACCGCTGCCTCTTCGCCGGCCGCGACGATCGGGTAGAGCCGCTCGAGGGTCTCCCGCAGAACCGCGTTGCTGCCTTTGAGATCTGTTCTGGCGATCAGTGCAGCAACGTCGCCCAGATGGGCAAAATCCTTTTCCCGATCGACGATCTCGCAACGGAGATAATGCAGGATGCGGATCTCCTCCAGCTCGACCGGATATCTTTTGTCGAATTGCGGGTCGTTAGGGAAATTGTCCCGCAAGCGAAGCGCACGGCTCGGCAGACCGGCCTTTTGGATGGCGAGCGTGAGCGCGATTTGGAAGCGGAAAAAGGTCTCGAGATTCGCGTTCACGAAATCATCCGCCGGCTCCATCTCCAGGTGGAGCACCTCCATCAAGCGCGCCGGCACCAGTACCATCCCGAAGTTGTAATAGACCGGAGTCATTCGATCGCGGGTCATGAAATTCCAGCCGGTATATTCGTGGACTGGCAGTGGAACGGGCACTTTGTATCCCTCGCAAAGTCGCGGCCAGAGCCCGACCAGCGCCGGACCGCGGATCGGCGGAGCGTGCGCGATCACGCCTGCCACGACCGGAGTTGCCTCTAACTCGCGCAGCAGGTCCGAAAAATCGCGCACGAAGATCACGTCCGCATCCGCGCACATCACGACACGGCCGCGGATTGGTTGGCGAAAAATCTCGCGGCTGGTTTCCCAAAAACTGTCGCGCCGGAATTTCTCGCGGTCGGCCCAGCACCAGATCACAGGATAGTTCTTCGACCAGCATTCCGCCTCATAAAGGTCGTATGGTGGCACGTCGCCGCCGACGCAAACCACGAGGAGGTAAGATCCAAGCTTTGGTTCAAGGCTTCGCAGTGATGCCGCCATGAAATGAATGCGACGAAAGAAGTCCGGCGTCGGACTGATCGGAACGCGCACTTCCAGCTCGTAGTTCATCATTCAGTTCGCCGCGCGCTGCACAACCTGGCGGCCACTGACAAAGACGGCATCGATGCGAAAAGCCGAAAGCAGCGGCGGCAACTCTCTCAGGCCGACTTTCAAGTCGAGCCGGCGACCAACTTGCTCGAGCTCATCCTTTTTCCACCAACGGCCCACTCCGTCGTTCGTGTTGCCCGGCAGGAGTTGATTCTTCTTATAGCGCCGCACCCGCTCCGGCGTGTCATAGAAACTCCATTTCAACTCATCGCACGGGATGCTCGTGGCCAGGAAAACAAAGCTGTTGTTCGTTAGGTTAATTATACGGCGAAGCATTTCATAAAGGGAGTCCGGATCGAAATAACCGAGAGCATCTCCCAAAAGAACCTTTGTCGGAACATAGGCCCGCGTCTTCTCGATTTGTTGCAGATAGTCTGCTGCGTCAGCGCAAATGTAAGTCACATTCTCGGGCGGTTCGAGATCTTGCGCGTGTCCGATGAGATGTTCAGCAAAGTCTACCGCCTGGATTCTGGCTACGAGCGGCGCGAGGCGGCGCGTCATTAGTCCGTTACCGCAGCAGAGTTCCAGGAGCCGATCTTCCTGCGACAAATTCAAGGCTTCTATGATGCTATCGATCGTCAACTGAAAGGCCTCGGAAGAAATCGGTCGCTGGTTGACGGTTTTTCCTACCTCCAGATAGAGATCTTCTTCGCTCCTGACCTCCTTCTTGCGATAGGAACTCCAAAAGCTTTTCCAGTCAGTCTTGGCCATACGGAGAGTTTCTGAATTCAAAGACTTAGTGTCGCTTTCAGCAACAAGGCCCTGACTTCTTCACGATCGTTGAACATCAGCACATCGATGATGGAGAGGGAGGGATGAAATTGCGCCATACCCTGATTGTATTCGAAAGGCTTTGAATCGAGGAAACGGAGCGCAATTCCCTTCTCGCGAAAAGCCTCAGGTTTATAGAGTTCGCGTCCTCCGCTGGCATTCACATAGACGCTGGCTCCTTCCCTTCGGCAAATGTCCAGGATCCGGTCCTGGCCTTTCAGTTCCTGATTTTGATAGGCCGCCGAGGTGGTAATTAACTTCGTCGGAATATCGAGGTAGATCTTCAGCTTCTTCAGGCTATGCACTAGGTAGGCGTTGAGTTGCCGCTCGGGGCAAGTAATAATATCGCTGCATAAGGGAAGCACTCGTGAAAATTGCGGAGCCGCGCGGTAAGCATGTTCGATCGTCCTCAGGAGCTTTCCACGCCAATCGGATTTCGAGTCCACTTCGAGTTCGCTGATGAGGCGGTTGGAGCTGGCACCAAGCAACGGCGCCGTAAAGAGATGCTCGCGATCACCGAGCAGAATGCGGTTGCGATTGATCCAACCGCCTTTGATAAAATGGACATCGTCATAAACAACAAATTTGTCGACTGCAGCCATAAGCTGGAAATAGCCGATGTAAGGCAGGAGATAGGGTTGCATGACCGCCAGCTTCATTCCCGGAAGATTTTCGCTTTGCGCCTAGACGCGTGAGGAAGGGAGTAGGGCGCAGACTTCTTCGATCGATTCGCCAGGTAAATCCCGCCAGCAGGGCAGGCCCACAATCCGATCGGCCAACGCTTCGGTTTGCCTGACCCGATGCCGTGGGAAATTTTGAAAGCTGCGGTGTTGATGCAACCCACCGCCCCACCAACGACGCGACGCAATTCCCTTTTTCGCCAAAACCTGGGTGAGCATATCGGCATTGCTGGTTTGCGACTCGACCATGACCGTGGATGCGACCCAGTTCTCGCCGAACCCCGGTTGCAAACGAAGGCTCTCGTGGTCCTCGAGCTTCTGCCGGTAAGCGTGCGCCACCCGCAAGAAATCAGCCTGTGTTTCGGGCCAGGTATCGAGTCCGGCCAAGCCCACCGCGGCGGCATACTCGCTCAGCTTGCCATTGAAAGAACGGACCGTGGATTCGCGCGAGTTCCAGAAACCAAAGTTCGCCCGCTTCTGGATCTCTTCGATAAATGCTCCCCCGGTTGAAACGACAAAACCGCCCTCACCGATGCCGCAGATTTTGGTGGCGTGCAGACTAACTACTGCCGGAATTTCGCTCCCGCGCACATTGTCGAATGCCGCCGCCGAATCCGCAATCACAGCGATTCCCGTTTCGTCGCGGAAGGTTCGCCACGACTCGAGGCTGATCGGCGCACCAAACGGACTGACGGGAATCACGGCCGAAACACTCCCTGGTGCGTCGGCCAGAAATTCACGAGCCTCATCTGCCTCGAGCGCCCAGGTTTCGCGACTCACATCCACGATCCACGGAACAAGGCCGGCGAGCAGAATCGCATGGCCGGTGGCAGCAAAGGTCCAGCTCGGGACCATGCAAAGCGTGCCCATCGGCAAATCGGAAGCAAGCAAAGCGAGCGTCAGACCGATCGTGGCGTTCGCGACAGTCGCGACACGGGCCTGGCCGCCGCCGCAATGAAGCGCGAGGCGTTCTTCAAACTCCTGGACGAGCGGACCACCGTTCGTGTACCACCGCGCGCTGTCGATGCGCCGCAAATAGGGTGCGATCTGATCGAAAGTCGGAAGCCGCGGTTTCGCGACGGGAACCCTTGCGCCGTCGCTGGAATCCGCGCGCCAGAACGACTTCATTTCAACCGCGCCGCCGCCAGAATCAGGAGTGCGCCAGTTCACTTCCCGTCAGGCGGCGAAAGGCTTCGCGATATTTGGCGGACGTTTTCTCGATCACTTCCTCAGGCAAACGCGGGCCGGGCGCGGTCTTGTTCCAGTCGAGCGTCTCGAGATAATCGCGCACGAATTGTTTGTCGAAGCTCGGCGGACTCATGCCCGGTGCGTAGCTGTCGCCCGGCCAAAAACGCGAGGAATCGGGAGTGAGACATTCGTCGATCAGAATCAAATCGCCGTTCGTCAGGCCAAACTCGAACTTGGTATCGGCGACAATGATGCCGCATTGCGCGGCGTGCTCCTTGCCCGCCCGATATACTCGCAGGCTCATCTCGCGCACGCGCTCTGCGTTGTGCTCGCCGATCAGGGCGCAGCACTGTGCCCAATCGATGTTCAAATCGTGGCCGGCTTCGTTTTTGGTCGAAGGCGAAAAAATCGGCTCCGGCAATTCCGAGGCCAGTTGCAGGCCACCCGGGAGTCTGTGCCCGCAGACTTCACCGGTCGCCTGGTAATCCTTCCAACCGGAGCCGGCCAGATAACCGCGCACGACACACTCGACCGGCAGCGGCCTGGTCTTGCGCACGATCATGGCGCGTCCTTCCAGTTGGGCGCGATACGGTCGCAATTTCGCAGGAAAGAGCGCGAAATCAGCGGTGATGAAATGATTTCGGACCGACGAGAATTTCTCGAACCAAAAAGCCGAGATCTGGTTCAAGACCGCGCCTTTCTCCGGAATTGGATCGGGCAAAATCACATCGAAGGCGGAGAGCCGGTCGGTCGCAACGAAGAGCAACGTTTCGCCCAGATCGAAAACTTCCCGCACTTTGCCACTGCGCAATTTCGTTAGATCAAGAAGATCGAGCGAGACAAGAGTTTCGTTAGGCATGATGTCGGGAAAGTAAGTCAAGATAAACGCGAACCGGCACTTGTCGCCAGCCAGAGATCGCGCCGATCGCAGCTGCCGGGCTCGGGGGAGGATTGAGATTGAGCGGTTTCCTGACAAAGTGCGGGCATGGCTCGACTTATTTGCGCCGGCGTGATCGGCAGTGCTCTTCTTTTCCTTGGCATTTCGTTAGGGGCGGCGACGCCCGCGGGGATGGCTTCGGCCTCGCCAACTCCCGCACCGACGCCCGCGCTCTATTCACCGCAAACCCTGGTGGACTTGAAAAAATTGCAGCAGGCCGCTCTGGCAAGCGACTACGCTTACCGCCAGGTGGCGCATCTCGCGGATAACATCGGCCCCCGCCTGAGCGGCTCCGCCCAGGCGCAGAAGGCGGTCGAATATGTTGCGGGCGAATTGAAGGCGATCGGTCTCGAAGTCCAGCTGGAAAAAGTGATGGTGCCGCACTGGGTGCGCGGCGAGGAGAGCGCCGTTCTGACCGAATTCCCGGGGCAAGCGCCCGGCACGACACAGAAGATCGTTCTCACCGCGCTCGGCGGCAGCGTGGCGACCTCCCGCGAAGGCCTCGTGGCCGAGGTCATCTCAGTGCGGGACTTCGACGAATTGCAGTCGTTAGGCAAGAGCAAGGTGCAGGGCAAAATCGTTCTCTTCAATCACGCCTTCGACCGGCAAATGGCCGCCGAGGGCCGCGGCGGCGAAGCTTATGGCGCAGGGGTTGTTTATCGGAGCGACGGGCCAAGTGCGGCGGCCAAGTTGGGCGCCGTGGCTGCGCTGATTCGCTCGGTTGGCGGCGCGGCTTACCGCCTGCCGCATACCGGGATGACGGATTACGCCCAGGGCGCGCCGAAGATTCCGGCGGCCGCGGTCACGGATGAAGATGCCGACCTGATAGCCAAGCTTGTCCCGCAAGGACCGGTGCGAATGCACCTCGTGCTCACCCCGCAGACCCTGCCAGACGCGGTCAGCTACAACGTCATCGGCGACCTGAAGGGCAGCGAACATCCGGAACAGGTTGTGATTGTCTCCGGGCATCTCGATTCCTGGGACCTCGGCACCGGCGCGATTGACGACGGAGCCGGCGTGGCCGTGGCCATGCAGACGGCAAATCTCGTTAGGCAACTCGGTCTGCATCCACGGCGGACGATTCGGGTCATCGCCTGGATGAATGAGGAAAACGGCCTGCGCGGCGGCAAAACCTATGCGCAGGAACACGGGGGCGAGATTGCGAATCAATTCGCGGCGATCGAGACGGACCTGGGCGCGGATCATCCGCTCGGCATTTACTTTGCGGGCAAGCCGGAGTTGAAGAATTGGCTCAGGCCGGTCGCGAAAATTCTGGCCGCTTCCGGGGCCGGCCTCCTGGAATCCCGGGACGAAGTAGGGGCGGACATCGATCCGCTCCGCAAACTCGGAGTGCCCAACTTCAGCCCAATCCAGGACAGCCGTTTCTACTTCAACTATCATCACACGGCAGCCGACACACTCGACAAGATCGATCCGCGCCGCCTGGCCGAGAACGCTGCGATCAACGCCGTTCTCGCCTACGCTCTGGCCAACCTCGAACAACCGCTCCCGCGCTGAATGGATCGAACGCGGAATTCTCTGGCCAACCTGCTTCCGTCTCGTTAGTCAACGGAAGCATGGCGGTCAGGAATTAGTTACTTCATGGTTCGGCGGATTTTTTCTTTACCCTCCTTACGCCGGACGTGGACCCTGATTGCCGTGCTCGTCGCCGGTCTTGTCTGCCCCGCGCGCGCGGAAGTCGATCTCTCGATCTCACCGGAGTCGCGCTCTCTCAGGATAGCGATTTGCAATTGCGACAGCGCGGCGGCACCGATCTCACCTTTCACGGCGTTTCCTTCGAGGGTCGCGATTTTTCCGGCCCGCCTTACTACGGCGTGCGATTCCTCTGGTTTCCTGCGGACACTGCCCATTGGGGATTCGGCGAGGAATTTTTTCATATGAAAATCGATGCCGAGACGGGCGATACCGTGCATCTGACCGGCCGGCGCACCGGTCTGCCGATCGACGATGACGAACGATGGATAACACCGTTGAATCGTTCAGTATTTCGCACGGGCTGAACTATGCTTTGGGCGACGTCGTTTATCGCTGGTTGCCCGGGCGCCGGGGCGAGGATTTTCTCGGACACCTGCAACCCTATGCCGGCCTGGGCCTCGGCGTCGCGATTCCGCACGTCGAGTCGAATGTCGGCGGCCGCTTACACGAGGAATATGAACTGCGCGGCCCCGGGGTGGAGGGACTGGCGGGCATCAACGTCGAGCTGACGCGGCACTGGGCGCTGATGTTGGAATACAAATTCACCTATGCGAATCTCGCAGCGCTCGACATTCCCCGGGGTACGATTGAAGTCACGCCACTCACCCACCATCTGGTGACCGGCTTCACCTTCAGTTTCTAAGGAAGGTCGCCGGATTCATGTGATGGGATGCCCCTTTGCAAAATGACACGACCCGGGCAGACTCGGTCGTGGCGATGGAGATCACACCGCTGGGCGATTCAGCGCTGATTATTCGCGTTGGCGATTCGTTGGCGGAAGTGCTCGCAACGACGCGCAAACTCGAGGGCGCTGCGATCGAAGGCGTGTCCGACATTGCCCCGGCCTTTGCGAGCGTCGCGATTTTTTTTGATGGAGCGCGCGATCTTGCAACCTGCGTGGCAGAGGTTCGGCAGGTGCTTACCACCAAAGCGCGCTTCCAGAGCAAAACCAGTAAACCCAATAAAGCGCGCCTGCACCGGGTGCCCGTCTGTTACGACCCAGAGTTTGCGCTTGATCTGGCGGCTGTGGCGGAGCATTGCCGGCTTTCGCCTAACGAACTGGTGAAGCGTCATGCCGCAGCCGAATACCGCGTTCGCTGTCTGGGATTCACCCCCGGCTTTCCCTATCTCAGTGGTTTGCCCCGCATCCTCGCTACCCCGCGGCGCCCCACCCCGCGCATCTCCGTTCCGGCCGGCTCGGTCGCCATCGGCGGCGCGCAGGCGGGCATCTATCCTTTATCCTCACCCGGCGGCTGGAACGTCATCGGCCGTACTCCCCTCCGGCTCTTCGACGCGAAGCGTGAGCCCGCGGCGCTGCTCCGCGCCGGCGACCGCCTTCGCTTCATCACGATCAATCGCGATCAATTCCAGCAATGGCCTGCCTGACGATCGTTCGCGCCGGACCGCAGACGACGGTCCAGGACCTCGGCCGGCCGAATCATCGCCGCGAAGGCGTTTCGTTAGGCGGAGCCCTCGATCGGCAGGCTGCGCGCGTCGCCAACCTGCTCGTTGGCAATCCGGAAACGGCCGCTCTCCTCGAGATCACACTCGGCCCGGCGGTCCTGCGCTTTCCGGATCGGCGCGCCATCGCCTGGGGCGGCGGTGAGTTTCCCCTGCAAATCGAAGTGACCGAGATTCCCGCCGGACGTGCCGCATGCATTGACCCAGAGGAAGAACTCACCGTCGGCCCGGCCCGGCGCGGGGCACGCGCCTGGCTGGCGATCTCTGGTGGAATTGACCTCCCGCCCCTGCTCGGCAGCCGCGCCACGGATTTGCGCGCCGGCTTTGGCGGGCTTGCGGGCCGCGCCCTGCGCGACGGAGACGAACTGCCATTAGGCGTGGCCGCGCCACCGAACCAGACGGGACGCGTCGCAACCTGGGGCGCGCCGGCGGATTGGATGCAGACGTCGAGGCGGATTCTGGTCCTGCGCGTCGTGCGGGGAGCGGAGTGGCCGGATTTCAAGGCGGAGGCCCGCTCCGTCTTGCAGGAGGAGTCGTTTGTCGTCAGTCCACAAAGCGATCGGATGGGCGCACGGCTCGCCGGCCGCGAACTTCGTCGCAGGGCGGAAATCGAGCGACTTTCCGAGGCGGTGGTTCCGGGAACGATTCAGGTGCCTAACGATGGTCAGCCGATCATCCTGCTCGGAGATTGCCAAACCATCGGTGGTTACCCCAGAATCGCGCATGTGATTACGGTTGATCTTCCGCTCGCGGCCCAGCTTCGGCCTAACGACGTCGTCCGGTTTCGTGAAGTGACCCTGGCCGAAGCCCGCGCCTTCCTGGTGGAGCGCGAAAGCGATTTTGATCTGTTTCGAGCCGGCATCCGCCTCCGCACCTTATGAACCCTTCGGTCGACTTGAACGCAGATCTCGGCGAGGGCGCGGCCGGCGAGGAGGAACTGCTCACCCTGGTCAGTTCCGCGAATATTGCCTGCGGATTTCACGCGGGAGACGCGACCAGTATGACCGCTTCCATCCTGGCCGCGCACGAGGCTGGCGTCGCGACCGGCGCGCACCCGAGCCTGGCCGATCGGGAGAATTTTGGCCGGAAGGAGTTGCCAGTAACGCCGCAGGAAGTTTTCGCCCTCGTCACCTACCAATTGGGAGCGTTTCAGGCCATCGCCCGATCGTTAGGCGTGCACCCGCGTCACGTCAAACCACACGGCGCGCTCTATAACATGGCGGCGCGCGAACCGGATCTGGCCGAAGCCGTAGCCCGCGCCGTTCACGCCTTCGATCCCACCCTCATGCTTTTTGCTCCGGGCGAGAGCGCGCTCGCCCGCGCCGGGGAAGCGATCGAGTTGCGTGTCGTGCGGGAAGTTTTTGCCGATCGCAATTATCAAGCGGACGGCTCGCTCGTTCCGCGCAGCCAACCGAACGCGCTTCTGCTCGACGCAAAGGAAGCGGCTGCGCGCGTCATCCGGATGCTGCGCGAGAATGTGGTGCAGGCGATCGACGGCAGCGAGATCGCGCTCCGGGCCGAGACCATCTGCGTGCACGGCGACACGCCCGACGCGACCCGGTTTGCCCGGCAACTGCGAGAAAGTCTGGCGGCGGCCGGCGTCGCGGTCGCAGTCCCTCCCGCCTGAGGAATGGAACCGCCTAACGAAAAGCTGCAGCGCGGGCTCGGGCAGCTCGATGCCACCATGATTGTGATGGGCTCGATGATCGGGTCCGGCATCTTTATTACCTCAGCCGAGTCGACCCGGCTGATTGGCGCGCCTGGCTGGCTGCTCCTCGCCTGGGCGATGGCGGGGCTGATGACGATCACGGGCGCGCTGTGCTGCGCGGAGCTGGCGGCAATGCTGCCGCAGGCCGGCGGCCAGTACGTTTTCCTGCGCCAGGCCTATGGGCCCTCAATCGGATTTCTTTTCGGCTGGACGCTTTTTCTCGTTATCCAGACCGGCACGATCGCGGCGGTCGCGATCGCCTTTGCAAAGTTCGCCGGTGTTTTTTTTCCGATGATTGCAACCGAGCAATATCTCTTCAGACCAATTCGTCTTTTTGGCGCCTATGCGATCAGTCTTTCGACGGAGCAACTGGTCGCCGTCCTCCTGATTTTTCTGCTCACCTGGGTGAACACGCGCGGCCTCGAGATCGGCAAGCTGGTGCAGAACACTTTCACCCTGGCCAAGACCGCGGCGTTGATTGGCCTGATCATCGCGGGTCTTTCGTTAGGCTGGAAAGCGACCTGCGCGGCGCGCTCCTCCGCCTGGTGGGACCCCTGGGCCAACGGCTGGTCGCCCCAGCACGCCCAACCCGGCCTGACGATGGTGGGCGCGCTCGCCCTCGTGATCATTTTTGGCAAGGCAATGGTCGGTCCGCTCTTCGCCCAGACTGCATGGACGAATGTCACTTTCACCGGGAGCGAAATTCGCGACCCCGGCAGGACTCTGCCGCGGGCGCTCTTGATTGGCTGCGGAGTGGTGGTCACGCTCTACCTCCTGGCCAACCTCGCCTACGTCGCCACCTTATCGTTAGGCGAAATCGCGCGAGCGCCCCAGAACCGGGTCGCGGTGGCCTCGATGCGCGCCGTCTTCGGGGGAGCCGGAGCGAGCGCGATGGCCGCCGCGATCCTCATCTCGACTTTTGGTTGCGACAACGGGCTCATCCTTGCCGGGGCGCGGGTTTATTACGCGATGGCACGCGACCGGTTGTTCTTCCGCGCGATCGCGCGCACCAACCGACAGCATGTCCCGGCCGCGGCGCTCGCGGCACAGGGAATCTGGGCGGCGCTGCTCACCCTTCCGCGCACGGTAAGTGTGGATGCGGCCGGCTCGGTGCGTTACGGGAACGTCTACACGCAATTGCTCGAATACATCGTCGCTGCCGATCTCGTTTTCTATGTCCTGCTGGTCGCGGCCGTGATCGTGCTGCGCCGGAAAAATCCGCAAATCCCCCGACCATATCGCGCCTGGGGTTATCCGCTCGTGCCGATCGTCTCGATCACACTGGCCACGCTGCTGATTGTCGATCTGGCGATCCTCGCCCCAACAACGTGCGGGATTGGTTTTGCGATTGTGTTGAGCGGTTTTCCCGTCTTCCTGCTCTGGACGCGCCGTCGGCCTAACGAATTTGGGCGGCGAGGCGATTGAAAACCCCTTGCTCAGCCAAGCGACAGGGCGACCCTGCCCGCGTTCACCATAAGAGCGGCATTCGAAGCTGGGTCTCATTGAGCGCCGGGATCTCCCCGGCCCGGCCGGGCGCGCTCCGAGAGGAAATTACTGAATCTTTCCGCTCGCCTTCAGGCGACTGATTCGATTCTTTACCGTCGATTTAAAGTCGTTCAGCGACAGCCCCGGCGCGTTTTGAGCGGCGTCTTCCTGCGCGGTCCCGAGCAGATTGACATCGGTGACCGGCCGCCCGTGGTTGTTCGCGAGAGTTTCACGGCCGGACGCGTCTTTCATGACCCGGAAGCGCCCATATTCAATGCCGACGAGCGGGATGAACTGGCTGCCGTTGTTCTCGACAAAGAGCACATCGTGATCACCGACCTGGAACTTCGGGGCGTCGGTCACTTCCATGGTGCGGCCGTCGACCGTGCCACCGAGCATGCGGATGGAGTAGCTGGCGCCCGGGTCGCCCTTAAGTGCGTCGTCAACCTTGAAGGTGACGTAGGTGACGATGCGATGTTCGGATCCTTCGCCGATCCATTGCGATTTTAGACCGGTCACTTCGCCTTCGAAAATGATCTGCGCCCGACTAACGAGTTCGTCGAAAGTTGGCGGGATGACGGTCGTGGCGTTGGCCACAAAACCGAGGGAAAAGAGGACCGGAAAGAGAAGATAACCGACTGGTTTTTTCATTTTTGGAACGTGGGGCGAAACGATGACGGAGCTTAAGACAAAAATGTTCACGCGCAATTTCGCTTTACGGATTGAGGTCGTAGATCTCGACGAGTCCGATGCCCTCGCCGCCGTCTACCCCGCTGACGACAGCGGTATAGTTTCCAGGTGCGACCGTCGCGATGAGCGCGGCCTCGCGCGGATCGTCCGGAGGGATCCCGGTGGCCATGATCTCGCTCACCTGCGAACCGGTGTTCCAATTGTCGTTCGAGGCAATCACTTGGCCGTCGCCGTCGTACAATTCTACCTCCGGGTCGGCCAGGACGCTGCCTCCGGCGCTTGCGCCTAACGACGGCCCGAGCGCTCGAACCAGGATCGTCTTTGAAGTCTGGCCTCCGACAATGAAGCCACCGATGAGGGCGTCGTCTCCGCTGCCAACGTAGCCGCGGGTGGAAATATTGGCCGCATGCGAGGCATTGGTGTCGAGGGTGTAACTTTCCACCAGCCCAATCCCGCTCGTTCCGTTCGCGCCGGACACGATCGCGGTGTAATTGCCGGGCGCGAGGCGCGCGACGATTGCCGCTTCCCGCGGATCAGTCGGCGCGATCGTGCTGGCGATGATGTCGCCGGCGTCGAGACTGTCCTGCCAGTTGTCATTGCTCGCCAGCAACGCGCCCGTGGAGTCGTGCAGCTCCAGTTTTGGATCCTGCAAAGCGCCGGTCACGCCACTCGCACTGAGCGAAGGACCGATGGCGCGCAGAATCACTTTTTTTAGTTGATCGCCCTGGATAATGAAACCCCCGATTAGCACCTGATAACCGATCCCGACGCGGACACGGGTCGAGATGTTGACCAGCCGGCTCGGCGTCAACGGCGGCGTGGCGGTCGGAGTGGGCGTGGGGCTTGGCGCAGGCACGCCATAAAGGAAATGGATGCCCGCCTCGTCGTCCGCGGTCAGCTGGTAAAAGTTGCTTACCACCGAATTCATAATTGCATCCACATGCTGGCCGGCATCGTCCGGGTGATTTAATCCGAGGACGTGCCCCAGCTCGTGCAGAAAAACGCGTCGAATATCGCAGACACACTTACCCTGGGCGTCGAACTGCAGATTGCCTCGATAGGAATCGAAGCTTTGCGCCTTGTTAAAAAGCACATCGGCTTCCTGAAAAGTGCTCCCCTGATAAGTGTAATAGGTCACGGCCAAAATCCCGGTGCCGAAGGAATCTCCGAAAATGGTTGAGGCGAATGAGACGGAGTTGATGCCGTCGCCCGATGAAATCGGCTTGGTCGAATCCATCACTGCGGCCAGTTGCACATTATTCATCTGCGCATTCCAGTCATCGATCGAGGGCACGGCAGCTTCGTTCCAGGACTGGCTACCGTCTTGCAGGGTCTGGCTGAGCGAGCCAAGCTCCATTTGGATGGTGACGACGGTGCCGTTGGGCCAGGTTTTGTTTTCGAGGACATAACCCCTTCCTTGCGAGGAAAAAAGGGTCGCGCAGAGCAGGCAGGCAAAGACAGGCAGAGATCGACGGTAGAGCAGGAAAGACATAATCGGACCGATCAGGAACTGGAAAATCTATATTCTCCAGAAAGCAGAATCCGTGCGCGGGAAAGCCGCGCCAGTGCGGCGAGCCCGCGCCAAACGGCGACGGTCGACAGGTGGAGAAAACTGGAATGTGGGTTGGGCGGGACTCGAACCCGCAGCCAACGCCTTAAAGATCACTCAACCCATACTTCCGCAGCGAGTTGGCTTCGGGCCTTGGTTGCAGACGAAATACTCGATGAGATTGAGAAGGGCGATGCAAGCACAGGAAGAGCATCGCGTTATCGTTGGAAAGGCGAATGTCCGGCTTGAAGGGCAAGAAAGGCATTCACGCATGAACAGTCTAAGTGCTCTCCGAACTTGTAATGCCAAGCGGCACCAAGCTGGTTTGGTCTACTCCAAGTCCGCTGCTACGGCGACGATAAGTTGCCAACGTCCATTGCGTTCCGCCCAAGTGGATGTAAAGCGAAGCGCCCCGTAGAACGATGTGCCGTTTTTGTGAGTGCCTTTCCAGCGGGCGGTTCCCGTCACGACTGCTCGCGTTCGACTTAGGACCCGAACGTCCAGGCTTTCATCGTCTATAACATATTCAAAGGTGTCCGCACTGTTTTCGAGAAGGCTGAGCATAGCACTCTTGTTCACACGCCTTCCATTCGCTAACACGGCGGTGTAATCGTCAGCAAGAAGGGATGCCACCTCCGCACTATTCTGC
>JBOHXL010000181.1:0-8536 GCA_050736975.1 Chthoniobacterales bacterium
GCCATAAGGGTCATGAGCTGGCGGCGAATCCACGGGCGGCGCTCGCGATTTATTGGGTGGAATTGGAACGCCAGGTTCGCGTAGCTGGCCGCGTCGAAAAAACATCGCGCCAGGAATCCGAGGCTTACTTTCATTCCCGCCCGCGCGGCAGTCAGCTCGGCGCCTGGGTTTCGCACCAGAGCGAAGTGATCGATGCGCGGCGGATTCTGGATGCGCGGCTGGCGGAAATGGAGGAGCGCTTTGCCGGAAGCGAGGTGGTCGAACTGCCGCCGCACTGGGGCGGTTATCGGGTCGTGCCGGAAGCGATGGAATTCTGGCAGGGACGCGCCAACCGGTTGCACGACCGGTTTCGCTACACGCGCCAGGAGGATGGCTCGTGGGCGCTCGAGCGGCTGGCTCCCTGAGTCGTTAGGCGATGAATTCGAACGAGGCAGCCCTTCGCTCGCGCCGCTGGAGGCAAGAAGCCGCGCCCCGCTACTGGTGGCACCGTTTGCCGGGAATGGATTTTGATCCACCGATCTACTCGGACCTGAGCGAGGCGGAGTGGGAGATCATGCGAGCCTGGTATAAGGAGACCGACCGAAGCGGCGTGATCGGAGAATGCGCCGTGCCCCTGGTCTCTCTTTTACAGGGGCTGGTCTTGGGCAACCGGATTACGCGCATCGTCCAGCTCGGGACCTGCGCCGGCTATTCGTCGCTCCTGCTCGGTTTCATGCTCCGGCGGATGAACGCGCCGCGCGGGCTGTTCACGCTCGATATTAACCCGGAGCTCTGCGCCCTGACCGGACGCTGGTTGGAACAGGCCGGCCTAACGAACTTCGTAACCGTAGCGGAGGGAAGTTCGCTCGATCCCGCTTCCCTCGCCGCCGCCCGCAATTTTTTCCCTGACGCCCCGGAGATGATCCTGCTCGACAGCTCGCATGAGTATCTCGCCACAGTTCAGGAACTCGAACTTTGGTATCCGGCGCTGCAAACCGGCGGCCTCTTTCTGCTCCACGACGTGAGCCTTTTTGCGGCTGATTTCGACCGGACCAAAGAGGGTGGGGTGCGTCGGGCTTTCGAAGAATGGCGCCGGGAAAATCCCCAGGCAGAAGCGATCTGCCTGAACGGAGAGTCGCGCACGATGGATTTGCCCCGGCCGCTTTATAAGGATGCCTGCGGTCTCGGGCTAATTCACAAGCCCGGAATCCCGGCGCCGCCTCACGACGCCGCCGGGACTACCGCGTCCCTGACAAATTAGAAACCGATCGAAACGCCGGCGTAACCGGTGAGCCTCGGCGCCGGTTCGATCCGGCTGCCGAAGACGCGGGAATAATACTTTTCGTCCGTCAGGTTTGAGACACCCGCGAGCAGACGGCAATTTTTCGCCAGGTAATACTCGGCCGCGAAATCGAGCGTGACGTAGGCCGGGATCTTAGCCGGCACCAGCACAGTCCATCCGCCGCCAGCGCCGGCAGATCGGAATCCTGGAAGAATTGCGATGAGACCGACGTTGCGCTCAAGCGGAAATTATAACAATGGTCCTTGCTGAAGGTGAGCGCTGCTTTCACGACTGTTGTCGGCGCAAAGGCCGGTTCCTTGCCCACCTGGTTTGGAAGATCGCTTTCGGTAAATGTGGCATCCAGCCACTGCAGATTTCCCGAAACTGTCAGGTGATTGCCGGAGAGTGTTGGCGAACCGACCAATTGGAGCAGATCATAAGCGAACTCGCCTTCAAATCCGCGGTGGCGCGTGCTGCCACTGTTTACCAGGATGGTGTCGTTGTTAACGCCCGGATTCAAAAACACGGTTTCGGTTCGATTGCTAAACTCCATCCAGAATAAACCAAGGTCATACCAAAGCCCGGGGATCGCCGCCGGGGTGCCGTGCACCCCCAGCTCGAAGTCGAGTGACTTGAACGGATCCGAAGGATGCCCCGGAACAAAGGTGGGCGAGAAAGGTGACACTACGTCGAAGTAGCGTGTCGGTCGCCACCCGGAGGAAGCGCTAAAGTAGGTTTCATTGCCCTTCCCGAAGTCATTGCCCAAACCTACGCCCCAGAGCGGCACCCAATGGTCTGCGCTGGCGTCGGCGAGCGGTCGATTGAATGGCGTGACATTCTCATCTACCTCGACCGACTCATGATCGAGGCGAAACGACGGCACAATATGAAACGACCCGAGGCGAAAGATGTTTTCCGCAAAAAGAGCCTGGTAATCGGAGTTGCGATCCTCATCCAGCCGCGTCGTGCCGGTGGCGTTGCGGTCGGCGTAAAGATCAGGATTGATAAACTGCTGGAACGGAGCATCACCATGGTAAGCGACCCCGCCGAAAGTAAGGGCGCTGCCTCCAAATATTGTCCCGTCACCCCAGCGTTTTCGCATCCGGATGTCGAGCCCCTCGGTATAGTAATTCTCGGATTGGATCGTAGTCGTGGCCGGGAGCGCCCCAGTCGGTCCGAGGGTCGCGGCGGTGCGATTATCGATTGCCTGATAAGTGAACCAGCCTTTCGCCTGTAAAAGCCAGCCGTCGCCGAAATCATGTTCGTGACTCAGGGTAACATTGTAACGATCGACCCAGTCATGATTATAAGGAGTAGGCGAGAAGTTAGGGTCCTGATTGTATTGTTGAATCGTAAGTCTCCCGGGATCTCCGGCCGAGGTGTGGAACGCGTGGAAATCGAGCGCCCAGAGCTGAGAGGCATCGGGCCGATAACCGAGGTAGATATCACCCTGGTATAAATCGGACTCGCTGTTACTCCGCTGGCCATCGGAATGGACATATCCAAAATCCGTGCGGAACTCGAAATGCCCTTCCGTCCCCTGCAGGACGTTGAAAGTCGAATAGGTCCCGTAGCCACCTTCCACCTGCTCGGTGTAGCCGCTCAGCGGGCTGCCGGGCGCGGGGCGCTGCGTGACGTAGTTGATTACCGGCGCCGGTTCCGGGCCATAGAGCAGGCTTGATCCGCCACGGATGAACTGGATTTCACTGATGCTTTGCGGCAGCGGAGTGTAATAGAGAGTGGGAAAGCCAATCCAGTCGGTCGTAGCCGGGACGCCATCCTGTAGCACGAGGATAAATTCTGATTCCTGTGGATTCCCAAGCCCGCGATAACTAAAGTTGTATTGGCCCGGTGTTTGTTGCTGAGTGACGAGGAGGCCGGGTGCTTTGCTGAAAATCTGCTGTTGATTGTTGTTAATGACCGTCGGCTGCTGGTCGAGTTTGATGACCGTGGCCTTCTTGGTCACGGTAATCTGTGTGCCGGAGACCTCCTTCATGATGTGATTGAGCTTGGGCCGCGTGTCGTCCTGTGGAGTAGGCGTTGGGACGGGTTGGCCCGTAATCTCAAGCTGAGGTGTCTCAGGAACCCGCGGAGCAGCGCTTTGCGCTTTAAGCAAGGGAGCGGAGGCGAGAGCGGTCAGAGCAGCAATGATCAACGCGGCCGTTGCCCGGTGGTGGAAGATAAGCGGAAGCGATATGTGACGAGTCCAGGTTGAGAAATGTACATAAGTTATGAGCGAGATTGCAAAAGCCAGTTAAGTGTGAATTACGCCTAACGATTTCGAGTGGAAGCTGGCGCCTCCGATTCGTGGCCTCCTCCGCCTCCGAAGAGCACGGAAAACACCGCGAACATTTCTAGCTGCGGAGACTTCTCGTTGACGCCAATAAGCGGTGACAGATCGAAACGCGTGCTTCGGGTTGGCTTCCAGCCGATGGTTGGTCCGATCACCACGCTGTTATAAGGAGTTCCGCGGCTCGTCTTGTCGCTAAAGCTGCGGAACAACGTTTCGATACCGACCTTCAATTCCTCATTGGGAAGCAGAACGGGGGTCACAACGGTCTGTGCGAGACCCCATTCGCGGCCCCGATCTCCACCCAGTTCTTGTTCGAAAAAAGTGTTCAGCGCCCATTCGATCCGTCCGAAAAACTCCTCCGAAAGCAAGAGGCGAACTTCACTAGAGTCGGGCAGGCTCTGGCTCATGTCGAAACCGCCCGGACCAAATCGGCGCGGTGGCGTTGGCGCTCCTTCGTCATGCAGGATATCCCCGATGCCGAATTTGAATTCGGAAAACAGCGTTGGATTGAGCGGGATCTTATCCCAATCAGCGAAGGCGTAGCGGGCTTCAAGGCTGAAACTGCTGACTTGCGCCGTGCCTGAGAAAGCCTCGACTGATGTTTCCAGAGCAGCATTGAAGCGGTAAGGCAAGCCGATCTCTACCTCTTGCGTGAAATTATGATCCGGCTTGCGAAAATGCACGGCATCGCCTTCATAAATCATGCTCGTGTAAATCGAGCCCGACGGCAGCACATAGGCATTCGTCAGCGGCCCGAATCGCGATTGGGAGAAACTCGGGGGCGCGCCATATGCGCTGGGCACTTCCGCTCCTCGAATAACAAGGCTCGACTGCGTGATGGTTTCGGTTGTCGAACTGGTCGAGGCGGCGGGTTTCTTACTCGACTTCTTTGCGGGAGTTGGAGTGGCCGTTGGTTGGCTAGAGGTCGTCTCCACCGCGGCAACTCTGGGGCCCGATAAAACCGCTTCTTGCGCGAGCAGGCGGGGCCCGACGAAGAGAGCGATGAGAAGAGAAACGGCGCAGAGGCCGAAGCTTCCCGTTAGGTTTCCACGCCGAGATGCCGGGCGTGGCGAATTCGATTGATGCATGGAGTCCCTTGTAGAGGACGCCGCGAAAGATGACAAGAAAATAATGATATTTTTGTCATCAAAGCACGCGCCATACCGCGCCGGCCGGTTATTCGCCCACGGTTGGCCTGCTTGGAAATCGCAGCGTCACGACCGTGCCGCGCCCGAGCTCGCTCGTTACGGAGATGGAGCCGCCATGCAGGTCGGTGATCGACTTAACCAAGGCCAGCCCGAGCCCCGTTCCCTCGGTGCTGCGCGACGCGTCGACGCGATAAAAGCGGTCGAAAATGCGGGAAATATGCGCCGCCGGGATGCCGCATCCCGTATCGCTCACCACGACCTCCGCTCCTTCCGCCTGCGACGCGAGAGAAATCGTGATCCGGCCGCCGTCCGCGGTGAAGCGAACGGCGTTGTCGACCAGGTTGCTCACTGCGCGCCCGAATAAGATCGGGTCGGCGTTAACCTGGCCTTCGCCGAGACAGGTGACCGTGAGCCGGCGCTCTTCCGCGATCGCTTCGTTGTAGGCGACGATTTTTTCGATCGCGGCGCGGCCGTCAAAACGCGACCGTTGCACCTTGCTCTCGGCCGCTTCCGCCCGGGCAAGAAAGAGCAAATTGTCGATAATCCCGGAGAGGCGCGCGCACTCGGCGACGCTCGATTCGATCACCGCCTCATATTCGTTGGGCGAACGCGGCCGGGTCAACGCCACCTCCGCTTCGCCGCGAATGTTGGCCAGGGGCGTGCGCAGTTCGTGCGCGAGATCGGCCGAAAATTGCGAGAGTCGGGTAAACGAATCCTCGAGGCGGTCCAGCATGTCGTCGAAAGCGATCGCCACTGGCTGCAGCTCCCGCGGCCAGTCGCCTGGCGGGACGCGTTCGTGCAATCGTTTCGGACCGACCCGCATGAGGGAACGCGTCATCATTCCGAGCGGCCGCAAGCCGCGCTTCGCGACCGTGATCGCGATCAGGGCCGAGGCAAAAGTCCCGCAGAGAAGGACCGCCGCTACGAGCAGGCCAAACTGTTTTTCAAATTGCTCGTCGACCGTGCGGTCCTGCGCTATCTGAATCGTGTAAGCGTGACCATTGGCGCCGGCGTGGACCGAGACCAACGAAAACAGCTTGCCTTGCACCTGGTATTCTTTCAATTTCGCCTCCGCTTCCCCGCTAAGGATCGCCAGAGCTGGCGAAAAAACGGAGGCCGGCAAGATCTGGTCCATCCCCGGCGTTTCCGCCACGGTACCACCGACTGCGTCGAGCACCCGCACCCGGTAGGTTGTCCGTCCTCCGCCCTGCTGAGCGTTCAATTCCTGGCTTACCGCGGGGACGCCGCCGGTCGACTTTAATTCGGCTCGAATGGCCATGACTTTGTCCATCAGGACGGCCCGATCTTCCGCGTAGGCGTGCCGCACGATGATCCAGTAAAGAACGCCCAGCCCGCAAAAAAGGAGCAAGGCGGCCGCTGGTGTAAAGAGAAAAACCAGCTGGGACGCGATCGAACGCGGTTCAACCGGTTTTGACGACATAGCCGGCGCCGCGGACGGTGTGGATCAGTTTCTTAGGATAGGGATCATCCACTTTGGCGCGCAAGCGCCGCACCATCACATCGAGGACGTTGGTGCCGGTTTGAAAATCGATTCCCCAGACATGGCTCTCGATTTCCTTGCGCGAGACCACTTCCCCGGCCGAGCGGACCAGATGAGCGAGGAGGAGAAATTCCTTTGCGGTAAGGTGAAGGGGGTTGCCCGCCCGGACGGCCCGATGACGACGCGTATCCAGTTCGAGATCTTCAATTCGCAATTGCTCATCCTGCTGTGTTTCGCTCCGGCGCAAGAGAGAGCGGACGCGCGCCAGCAACTCGGAAAACGCGAACGGCTTGACCAGATAGTCATCCGCCCCCAGCTCAAGGCCTTTGACGCGATCAGGCACGCTGTCGCGCGCGGTGAGAAACAGGATTGGCGAATGGATGCCTCTGGCGCGCAGTTCCCCGACCACGGTCCAGCCGTCCTTCTTCGGCAGCATGACGTCGACCAGGAGCAAGTCGAAGCGCGCGGCGAGCGCGAGTTGCAGACCGGCCTCGCCGTCGCGCGCGGATTCGACCGTGTAGCCCGCCTCTTCCAGGCCCTGCGCGATAAAGGCCGTGGTCTTCTTCTCGTCCTCGATCAGCAGAATTCGCATTGTGGAAGGTATAAAGGCGGGCTTGTTCGCCTTCAAGCGCGCCGCAGGCTGGTTCGGCTCATTCGAAGAACGTTTCGTCGTTGGGGCGCAAATCAAGTTCCAGCGTCCAGGCGGAACGATTCTGTTGGGCGAGGTGCCAGTAGGCCTCCGCCATTTGCCCGGGATCAAGCTGCGGTTCGTCAGGTGAAGGGGTCGCGCCGGGCGCGGCGATAATGCCGTCAACCACCGCATGAGCCACATGGACGCCCCTGGGCCAAAGCTCACGGGCGAGCGATTGCACGAGGCCGCGGAGAGCAAACTTCGCGCTGCTAAAGGCCAGCCAGCCGCCCCCGCGGACACTCGACGTTGCACCCGTAAAAATCATCGTGCCCGCGCCGGCCTCGATCATGTCGCGGGCCGTTTCCTGCGCGCAAACGAAACCGCCTAACGATGCGACGCGCCAGGCGCTCTCAAACTCGGCTGGCGTTGTCCCGAGCAAACCTTCGCGGTTGGCCGCACTGGCGTTGTGCAGCAGCAGACTGATTCTTCCCAGCCGGGCGCGCACCTGGGCCACGGCCGTCTTCACTTCTTCGGGGTGACTCACATCTGCGACTACTCCGATCGCTTTTCCGCCAGCGTGGGAAATTTCGGCCGCCAGTTGATCAATAAACTCTTCATGCCGCGCGACGAGCCCGACCGCATAACCACCCCGGGCAAAACGTCGTGCGAGGGCCGCGCCCAGGCCGGGCCCGACACCGGTAATCAAGGCAACGCGCATTTCGCTCACGGTTTTCCTCCGAAGGTGACGAGATCGTCGAGTTCGATCAGGTCCATCCACGTCTTGATGTCTTCGCGCGTTTTGGAAAAGGAACCGACTCGCCGGAAGAAGAAGATCAATGTCTCCGCATCGCTCTCCGGCGTGCGGCGGACCATGTATTCGCTCCACTGCTCGATCTCCCAGGCTGTCGGCTGGTATTGCGCAGTCGAGCCCAACCATCGCAAGATCTCGCCGTCTCCTTTCCCAGCCGCGAGCTGCTCGAGCAACGCCGCCGGGTTGAAGCCGAGGAAGTTGATCAGGTGCTGATCGAACGGCGCGTCATACCTGAATTCACCATTCCGGCCAACAAGTGTGGCGCGGCCCTTGTCCAGCATGCGCGGCAGAATGACGTAGCCGCTGAGGCGGCAACGCAGGCTGCGCGGACGTTGCGTGAGATCGGGAGCCGGGATTTGCGATCTGTCGGTCATTTTACTTTTCGTTAGGCGAGGTGCGCGCTCGCCCCCAGAGACTAAGCCGGAAACGACGCCGGACGCAAAGTGAGGGTGGCCGGAGAATGCAAAACGCGTTAGGGATTCCGATGGTTTTTTTCCTGCGCTCGACTCCTGGTTTCGTTTCACTGAGTTTTTTCGCGCTCCTTGCCCCGACTTTGCTCCGGGCGCAGGAGAACGAACAGGCGCCGATTGTTTCGCCGCCTCCGGCTCGAGCCATGCCTTCGACCACGGCGGCCGCGTCTCCGTCGCCTTCGGCTTCCCCCACGCCGGCGCAGTTAACGGATGTTCTCTGCAAAGGTCTGAAAGCGCGTGCCATCGGCCCGGCCGTGATGGGCGGCCGCGTCTCGGACATTGCGATCGATCCGCGCAACCCGGCCGTTTTTTATATCGGACTCGGAACCGGCGGCATCTTCAAAACTGGCAACAATGGCGTCACTTTCGATCCGATTTTCGACAAGCAACCGGTGCTTTCGATTGGCGCGATCGCGATCGC
>JBOHXL010000182.1:0-3674 GCA_050736975.1 Chthoniobacterales bacterium
CTCGGGGACGAGGCAAACCTCATCCGGGGGCAGGCGGAGCGCGAAGTCAATGATCTCGGGCGTGTTGCCCATCTCGAGATTGAGCTTGGTCATGATGTTGGCGCGGAGCCGTTCCAGGTCGCGATCCTGCATGTGGCGGCGGTCGGCCCGCAGATGCGCCGTGATACCGCTTGCGCCCGCCCGTTCGCACAGGCTGGCAGCCACCAGCGGATCGGGTTCGGCGTTCTTCGAGTCTGGCGTCGTGGCGTAGCGCGCCTGCCGCAGAGTCGCGACATGATCGAGATTAACGCCCAGGCGCAAAGTTCCCATCAGGCATCAATAGGAGTGCACCGCCGCAAAAGGCAACCGGGAAGATAGTGGAGCGCGCCCTACGGCAGCACCTCAAACTGGCTCATGACGCGAAACATTTCGTAGCGTTCCTCAATTTCTTCATTCGTTAGGCGACGAAGCCGGTTGAGACTGAAGGCCTCGACGTTGAAGCTCGCCAGGACGCTGCCAAAGATGACGGCGCGTCGCAGGAGATTGAAATCGACTTCCTCGGCGTCCTGACCGGCGAGGTAACCGGCCAGGCCGCCGGCGAAGGTGTCCCCCGCCCCGGTCGGGTCATGAATGTCCTCCAGCGGATATGCGCCGCAGCTGAAAAAATCGTCAGGACCAAAGAGGAGCGCGCCGTGCTCGCCCTTTTTCACCGCGACATATTTCGGTCCCATTCGCCGGATCGCGCGGCCGGCGCGAATCAAACTGGTATCGCCCGTCATCTGGCGCGCTTCGCTGTCGTTGAGGATGAGAAGGTCGACCCGCGGGAGGAGTGCATCAAGATCCTGCCGCGTCGTCTCGATCCAAAGATCCATGGTGTCGGCCACGATAAAACGCGGCCGTCGCACCTGGTTGAGGACATGCGATTGGAGCGACGGCGCAATGTTTGCGAGCAGAACGAACTCTGTGTCCCGGAAGCGCTCCGGAAGCTCCGGCTCAAAATCTTCGAAGACATTGAGCGCGACCGATCTGGTCTCACGCGTGTTCAAGTCCCAGGCGTACTCGCCCGACCAGCGAAAAGTTTTGCCCGGCACACGCTGCACGCCGGCGGCGTCGATCTTGCGCTGCTTCCAAAACTCAAATTCCGATTCGGGAAAATCATCGCCCACCACCCCAACCAAATTGACCGGCGAGAAAAAACTCGCGCCGACCGCAGCATAGGAAGCGGAACCGCCGAGCTGATCGGCATGTTCTTCGACCGGCGTTTTTACGGTGTCGAGCGCGATGGAACCAAGCACGAGAACGGACATGATCTATTTCTGATTTCGGATTTGGGATTTCGGATTTTGATCGAGCAATTCTTTCGCCGCCCTGGCAGCAGCGGCGATATCGGCACTTTGCAGCAGGCCAGATACGATGACGACGCGCGTTGCGCCAGCGGCCAGAACAGCCGGGAGATTTGAGAGTTTTATTCCGCCAATGCAAAAAATCGGGAGCGGCACCAACTCGTGGACGGCGCCGATTTCGTTGGTGCCGATGGGTTGATAATCGGGTTTGGTTGGTGTGGCAAAAAGCGGACCGAAGCCGATGTAGTCCGCGCCTTCTGCAACGGCCGCGGCTGCCTGCGCGGGGCTATGGGTCGATTTGCCGATCCAGCAATCGCGCCTGAGGATGGCGCGCGCTTCGGCGATCGGCAGGTCGTCCTGTCCGAGGTGCAGACCTTCCACCGGCAGATCGCGCGCGATTTCCGCGCGATCGTTGATAATCAGCGGGACACCGGCCGGGCGGGTCAAGGCGTGCAGCTTTTTCGTCAGGCCGACGAGTTCGGCAATCGTCTGTTTCTTTCCGCGGAGCTGAAGCAAATCGGCTCCGCCCCGGAGCAACTCGGCCGCGACATTTTCCGCTTCGGAGGGCGCGACGTAGCCGAGATCGAGGATGGCGTAGAGCCAGACGTCGGCGAGTGATTTCACGGCCGGCGCGATCACTCGCGCAAACGTCCGGTCGACGGCCGCAGATCAAACGACTCGGAGTTCATGATCCGGTCGACAAAACCAGTGTCGTAATTGCCGTTTCGGAAATCGGCGTTGCGCATGATCGCGTTGTGAAACGGGATGGTCGTCTTGATCCCCGCGATCAGGTATTCGCTCAGCGCGCGCCGCATCCGGGCGATGGCCGACGCACGCGTCGCCCCAATCGCGATCAACTTCGCGATGAGCGAGTCATAGTTAGGCGGAACGGTGTAACCAGTGTAGGCGTGGGAATCGATCCGCACGCCACGGCCGCCGGGGGCGTAGTAAAAATTGATCCGGCCGGGCGAAGCCTGAAAATTACGCGCCGGATCCTCGGCGTTAATCCGGCACTGGATGGCGTGGGAGCGAGCCATGGGCCGCGCGACGTGTGGTGAAAGCCTGTCGCCGGCCGCGATATGGATCTGCTCTTTCACGAGATCGCAGCCGTAAACTTCTTCGGTGATTGTGTGCTCGACCTGGATGCGGGTATTCATTTCGAGGAAGTAGTAATGACCCTGCTGGTCGACAAGAAATTCCATCGTGCCGGCGTTCACATAGCCGACAGACTGCGCGAGCTTGATGGCGGCCTGGCCCATGCGCCGGCGCAAGGCCGGGGTAAGCAGCGGTGAAGGACATTCCTCGATCACCTTCTGGTTGCGGCGCTGAATCGAACAATCGCGCTCGCCGAGATGGACCGTATTGCCGTCGTTATCGGCTACAATCTGGAACTCAATGTGGTGCGGATTGACCAGCAGCTTTTCGATGTAAACGTCGGGGTTGCCGAAAGCCTTGTCCGCTTCCATCCGCGCGCCGTGAAACCCCTGCACCAGGCTGACCTCGTTATGCGCCGCGCGCATCCCGCGCCCGCCCCCGCCCGCGACTGCCTTGATCATGACCGGGTAACCAATCTTCTTCGCGACCTTGATTGCTTCCGTCTCGTTCTCAACGATCCCGTCGCTTCCCGGTGTCACCGGCACTCCGGCTCTGCGCGCCGCGGCCCGGGCCGAATTCTTGTCCCCCATCGCACGCATCGCGGCGGAGGGCGGACCGATGAATTTGATTTTGCAACTTTCACAGACCTCGGCGAAATGCGCGTTTTCTGCCAGGAATCCGTAGCCGGGATGAATCGCATCGACGTCGCCGACCTCCGCCGCGCTCATGATGCGGTCGATTTTCAGGTAACTATCGGAGCTGGGCGCGGACCCAATGCAGATCGATTCATCCGCCAGTTGCACGTGGAGGGAATCGACATCGGCCTCCGAGTAAACGGCCAGAGTGCGGATGTCGAGTTCCTTGCAGGCGCGAATGACGCGAAGGGCGATTTCGCCGCGGTTGGCGATGAGGATTTTTTCGAACATTTAAGTGGCGCGAGCTTCCGGCCTGCGAGGAGCAAAACGCAAGCTGGAAGCTTGCACGACCTTTCGCCTAACGAACCTTGAAAAGGGCCTGGCCAAACTGGACCGGCTTGCCGTTTTCCGCCACCACTTCGGCGATCACCCCGCGAACTTCGGCCTTGATTTCGTTCATCACCTTCATCGCCTCGATGATGCAGACGACGGTGTCTTCATTCACCTCCTGCCCGACCTCGATGAAAGGCGGTGATTCCGGCGCGGCGGCCCGATAGAATGTCCCGACCATCGGGGAGGTGATTTCCCGACTCGCACTCTCTGCCGGCGGCTGGGGCGCGGC